>JANXXH010000046.1 GCA_025350705.1 Gallionella sp. | reverse complement strand
TATTGAGGCAGAAAAAAAGCAACAAGCACAGCTGGCCAAATTGCGTGCGACCCTGCCTCCATCTGCACCAGCACAAGACTTTTCAATTTCATCCGCACCGTCGGGCAATATGGAATCATTCATTCATGCAGTCCGCTCCACTCGCCACTGAAAACCCCGCTGCTGCCCAATAGTCGCATCTAGGAGCCTGTCGGACTTGAAGAATCGAAGCGAAAATTCGGCTGGGCGAGGACAGATTTTGACGATTTTGCAGGTCAATAGTTATTCTATTGACCAAAAAAGCGGCGAAATATGGACCGCTCAGGCGGATTTGCAGCCGATTTCCTTTAAGTCCGACAGGCTGCTAGGTAGGGGGTTTTGCAATTACCTCTATTGAAATGAATAAGAGATTCACTGAATTACTGGGTGGTAAGAAATGGAAGGAAAGCCGAGTTTCTTACTGGGTTACCAGAGGAGAAAAGTTGATTCGCAGCACAATGGCTCTTCCTCCAGAAGAACAGAAAAAGCAAATTGAGGCCGCTGGGGAACAACCTATTTTCAGTTATAACCAAACCGATTTTGTAAAAGAGCGGGTTGCTATCGAAGTGCAATTTGGAAAATATGCATTCGTAGCATATGACCTGTTCGTCAAACATCTGGCCTTTTATGTGCGAGACGAGATTGATGTCGGTATCGAGATTTTGCCGATGAAATCGTTACAGGCAGAAATGTCCTCCGGCCCCGGTTACTATGAAGGTGAGCTATACAACGTTATCCGCAACGGGCGCGGTGTTCCTGCCGTACCGCTTGTCATGATTGGTGTCGCACCTTAATCAAATACTCAGGAACCGTTTTATGCAGTGGGAAATCGTTATCGGGCTGGAAGTGCATACCCAGCTTTCGACCAACAGTAAAATATTTTCGGGTGCATCTACCACCTATGGCGCCGAGCCGAACACGCAAGCCGACGCGGTGAGTATTGCGCTGCCCGGCGTGCTGCCGGTCTTGAACAAGGGCGCGGTGGAACGTGCGATCAAGTTCGGCCTCGCGGTCGGCGCACACATTGCGCCGCGCTCGGTGTTCGCACGCAAGAATTATTTTTATCCCGACCTGCCCAAGGGCTACCAGATCAGCCAGTTCGATCTGCCAGTGGTGGGACAGGGTTCGCTAACCATCCAGGTCGAGCCGCTGTCAGGAAACGCGAAGCCGTACGAAAAAGTGGTGCGCATCACCCGCGCCCATCTGGAGGAGGACGCGGGCAAATCGCTGCACGAAGACTTTCACGGCATGACCGGCATCGACCTCAATCGCGCCGGAACTCCGTTGCTAGAGATCGTGTCCGAACCGGACATGCGCTCGGCGGCGGAAGCGGTGGCTTATGCCAAGACCCTGCACTCGCTGGTGCGCTGGATAGGCATCTGCGACGGCAACATGCAGGAAGGCTCGTTCCGTTGCGACGTGAACGTTTCGGTGCGCAAGCCCGGCGCGCCACTCGGCACGCGCCGCGAGATCAAGAACCTAAACTCGTTCAAGTTCATGCAGCAGGCCATCGACTACGAAGTGCAATGGCAGATCGACACGCTGGAGAACGGCGGCAAGATCCACCAGGCCACGATATTGTTCAACCCGGACACCGGCGAGACACGTGCGATGCGCAGCAAGGAAGACGCGCACGATTACCGCTATTTCCCCGATCCCGATCTGTTGCCGCTGGACATCAGTGAAGAGTGGAAGCAGCAGGTCGGCGCAACGTTGCCCGAATTGCCGCAGGCCAAGTACAAACGTTATGTGACCGAGCTTGGGCTATCCTCTTACGATGCCGCTATCCTTACCGCTTCGCGCGCGATGGCAGAGTATTTTGAAGCTTGCGTATCTATCATAGGCGCAAGCAATGCTAAGCTTTGCGCCAATTGGATGATGGGAGAAATGTCCGCGCGCCTAAACCGCGAGAACAAAGAAATTGTTGATTGTCCCATCGCGCCTAAACAATTGGCAGATGTTTTGTTGGGCATTATCGATGGCAGACTTAACCATACGAATGCCAAAGTAGCTTTTGACGAAGCTTGGAATGCCCCCCCTGCTTCAATCGATAAATACATGGTAATAAATGCCGCCGCCAGTTCTTTTTATTGGTTTGGCTCAACTGCTGTTATTAGTAATATCATCGAAATAAAAGGTTTGAAACAGGTCTCCGACATCGGCGCGATCGAGAAGATCGTGGACGAGATCATCGCCGCCAATCCCGCACAAGTCGCCGAATATCGCAGCGGTAAGGAGAAGGTGTTCGGTTTCTTCGTCGGCCTCGCGATGAAGGCGAGCAAGGGCAAGGCCAATCCCGCTCAGTTGAATGAGGTGTTGAAGAAAAAACTGGCTGGCTGAATTTGTCCTGGCCGGAAAATAAAAAGCTGCAACGATGCGGCTTTTTATGTTTGAACAGGGCTCGCGTATTACTTCAACAAACCTTCTGCCTTCATCGCCGCCTGCACCGCAGGGCGTGCAGCGACTCGCGCCATGTACTCTTTGAGTTTTGGAAATGGACTCAGATCAATACCGGCGTAATCGCTCCAGCGCGTCACCACAAACAGATACGCATCCGCGACAGTGAAATGGTCGCCCATCAGATAGGGCTTGCTCGTCAATTGAGTTTCCACATAGTCCAGGCGCCGGGTCAGATTGTTGCGCGCATAGTTTTTTACATCTTCCGTTGCGTCCTTGTTGAACATCGGGCTAAAGGATTTGTGAATTTCGCTACTGATGAAAGTGAGCCATTCCTGCAGGCGATAGCGCTCCATCGAGCCGCACTTGGGTGCCAGCCCAGAGTCGGGCTTTTGGTCGGCGATGTATTGCAGCACGGCAGCGCCTTCGGTCAGGATGCTGCCGTCATCCAGCTTAATGGTCGGCACGTAACCTTTGGGATTGATCTGCATGAAGTCTTCGCCGCCAGTCGTCATCTTGGTGGTTTTGATCAGTCTGTCGACCTCGAACGGCAATCCGGTTTCGTACAACGCGATGTGCGAAGCCAGCGAGCAGGCGCCGGGTGAGTAATACAGTTTCATGTGTGCTCCCTATTTATGGTGATTTTATGTACCTCCAATAAAAAAACCCCGGCCGTGGGCCGGGGTTTCAACCCTGAAGTTCGGTTTACTTCTTTTCTACTTTTATTTTATCAAGAAAAATAATCTTCTCGAACGTGCGGTTCAGCGATTTGCTGTTAAAGTTGGTCATCACGCTGCCGTCAGGGTAGCTGATGGTGTCGCCCTTGGCGACTTTAGTCTTGGAGGCTGCGATCCATACCGGGCCTTTGTCACTGGTGACTTGCATGTAGGTATATATCGAGGCATCCATCACTTCCAACACTTTGCCCGTATTGGGATATTTGCTGGCGGCAAAAGCGCTTGATTGCGGTACTACGATAGCGGCGCTGGAAAACACCAGCATAGCCAGCAGGGTAAAAATTGTTTTCATCATGACTTCCTTAAAAATAAACAGGTTAAAAAAAGCCTCTTAAATCCGGAGGCCTGTCGAACTTGGGGCATAACAGTGCTCTAGGATACAGAAAACTTGCCCTTTTGGCAAAGGCTAGGTGAGCCTATTCCAATATGAAATGAGTCTGAAGGCGGCATGTATTTCCAACGAGAAATGAGTCTGAAAGGCTGAAGTTCTGAATCGGTCATTATGCAAGGCATGGTGATCGACATGGAAGATGCGCGGCTGCAAACCCTGGC
>JANXXH010000044.1 GCA_025350705.1 Gallionella sp. | reverse complement strand
TCTGGCAAGGCCGCAAAGATTTACAAAATACGTTCGATCTAAATACCCAAGCCGGACAAGAGGCATTTATCAACTGGTATGGCGCTTCTGTGATCCGCGAACCTCGATTGCAGGACTTCAACCCTTGGATATCCAGAGCGGTTCAGTGGCTTCCTGAGAAGGTTCGTGGCAGAGCAAAATATGTTTGGTACCTGCTGAGGGCAAAGGTCGCGAAATTAACATCAGATCCAGCTCGAAGCCAAGAGATGGCGGATCAGCGGGCTGAGACTAAATCCGGGTTCTTATATGAGGGTGAGCCTGGAGCCAATCTGATCGGATACGCTCATGCTGAACTGGGCATGGGTGAACACATCAGGATGTCCGCTGCATCGCTTTCAACGACCGATGTGCCTTTTGGTGTGGTGGATTTTGGCACTGGGACAGTGTCGCGTCAGAAAGCCTCGCTCGATCACGGATCACTGATTGATACAAATAAATTCAAGGTGAATATTTTTCACATCAATGCCGATCAAATATTGCTGACCTATGCTCAACTAGGTAGAGGGTTTTTTGAACGTCGCTGCAATATTGATTACCCTTTTTGGGAGCTGTCGAAGTTTCCTCAACAATGGATACCGGCTTTGCAGTTGTTTGATGAAGTTTGGGCGCCCACAACCTTTATTCAAAAAGCTTTGGCAGAAGCACTTGGAAAGGATATCCCATATATGCCGGTAGGTGTAGTGTTGCCAAAAGTACCCAAATTAGGGCGTGAGCATTTCGGCCTTCCTGCGGATCAATATATATTTTTCTTTGCGTTTGATTGCTATTCCATTATTGATCGCAAAAATCCTTATGCGGTTGTTGCGGCATTCAAGAAGGCATTTCCTCTGGGCAATGAAAAGGCAGGCTTGATTATGAAGGCCATGAACGCAAAGGAGAGTTCTGATACTTGGCAGAGATTGGTGCGTGACATTGGCGGTGACAAGAGAATTCGCCTGATCAATGAAACGATGGACAAGCTGGAATTGCTAAGTTTCAAGTCCGAATGCGATTGTTATATTTCGCTGCATCGTGCAGAAGGGTTGGGACTGGGTCCGCTGGAATCCATGCTGCTTGGTAAGCCGGTTATTTTGACCAACTATTCCGGCAGCACCGATTATGCAAATGAGGATAATTCGTGCCTGGTCGATTACTCGCTGATCCCGGTTCAGGAGGGTCAATATGTATTCCACGAAAATCAGGTATGGGCTGACCCCGATGTGGATCATGCTGCCTGGCATATGAAAAGATTGGCGAATGACCCCGAGCTGGGCATTGCGCTCGGCAAAAAAGCGGCAGCCTTTATTGCGGCCAAGTATAAGCCCGCCCGTTGTGGTCAGTTGTATAAGCAAAGATTACAAGAACTGGGCATGATTTAAAAGATTGCTGCGCGTTAGCCAAGATCACCTATGCGATACCCAGCGAACGAAGTTAGTACCAGCCAAAAATGGATAACTTTCAGTGGTGATCGCTCAAGATTTTGACCTACTAGGTTTTACTTAACTGTGTTGATCTAGCCAACAAATTGTAGGACGGAAAATTAATGCAAGGTTCAATAAATGATCTTTAGTTCCCCGCAGTTCATTCTGCTATTTCTACCGATAGCGTTCTTTGGTTACTTCTATCTAAATCGAATTCGGCTTGTCCTCGCAGCTAAGGCCTGGTTGGTGGCTATGAGCTTTTTTTTCTACGGCTATTGGAATGTCACTTACCTACCTCTTCTCTTAGGCTCAATATTTTTTAACTTCGCTGTTGGCACTGGCCTTTCTAGGAATCCAACGTCAGGGCGTTCGCGGATTTCACGCCGTTTTATTCTGGCTGGTAGCATCACCGCAAACCTTGCCTTCCTTGGATATTTCAAATACGCAAACTTCCTAATAGACAACATTAATTACGCTTTAGGTGCCGGTTATATCTTGCCTCAGATACTGCTGCCATTAGGTATCAGTTTCTTTACGTTCACGCAGATCGCCTATCTGGTAGACAGTTATCGTGGTGAAGTCAAGGAGTACGATTTCCTTAATTACGCGCTGTTTGTGACCTTCTTTCCTCACTTGATAGCAGGCCCGATTTTGCATCACCGTGAGATGATGTCTCAGTTCGAATCGCGCTGGACATGGACTGTGCGCTATCGGAATATCCTCCTTGGCATGTTCATTTTTAGCATCGGCTTGTTCAAAAAGGTGATCATTGCAGATACCTTTGCGATCTGGGCAAATGCCGGGTTCGATGGTGGAAAAGCACTTGATTTTTTCAGCGCTTGGGCGACTAGCCTTTCGTATACCTTTCAGCTCTATTTCGATTTCAGCGGCTACTGTGATATGGCGATTGGGGCATCGCTTTTATTCAACATCTGGTTACCCCTCAATTTCAATTCTCCCTACAAGGCATTGGACATACAAGATTTCTGGCGGAGATGGCACATGACCCTCAGTCGCTATCTGCGCGATTACCTCTATATCCCCTTGGGTGGTAATCGTTGTTCAACTATGCGCGTTTATCTCAACCTTATGGCGACCTTTGTATTGGGTGGGCTTTGGCACGGCGCAAGTTGGATGTTCGTCATATGGGGTGCATTGCACGGCGCTGCGCTTATCGTTAATAGGGCATGGTGTGGTCTAGGCTTACGAATGCCTCAAGCCGCGGCATGGCTGCTGACGTTCAGCTTCGTTAATATCACTTGGGTATTCTTTTGAGGCAAGACCCTCGATGATGCACTTAGGATCATTCGCGGAATGGTTGACATTAACTCTGTATTTAGTGTACCGCTAGAAACCATACCGACCAACAAACTGGCATGGGGTGGTTGGTTTTCGGATTACCTTCTGAGATGGCTTCCTACTGGTCTGGCTGCAAATATTCTCTGCTTCGGCGCAATTGTTCTCGCGTTAGGAATCATCAGCCAAAAGAATTCCTTTGAGTTGATGAAAAGCAATCTTGGAAATGCAAAGCTATCGGGTGCCACTTTTCTATTTTGCATTGCGATGTATTCCACGTTGTTAACAAAAAGTACGGTATTCCTTTACTTCAATTTCTAAGCGCTATTGCCATGAAAAATAAGGTTTATATATTCATTTGTGTTGCTTTGCTTGTGGTGACAGTTGTACCGGTAATAAATCTCATTAACTTCGGAACAGCACAAGAACGAGTGGAAAAGAAATGGTGGAGCAGGTCTGTGCTTTTCAACTTTGACTTTGCAATGTCCTATCCTAGCCGTGTTTTATATCCGTTTGGTATTTCCACTGATTCGAATCAGATGATAATCGGGAAGGACGATTGGCTATACCTTGGAGACCATTACGAACAAACAATCACTGCCAGTCGTCTTGGTCCAACTGTTGAGGATGCCGAAACCGCGAGGAAAATCGGACTTGCGACAAAATTATGGGATCAGTGGTTAACTCACAAAGGTGTTAGAGGGTATCGAATCATGTTAGTCCCCAACAAGGAGACGGTCTACCCGGAATATCTTCCGGACTGGGCAAAGCCGGCTCGTCACTCTGTAACAGATTTGTTATTAACTAGCGTTAGCCAAGGACTTTATGTTGACACCAGACCAACCATAAGAGCTGCAAGGACTCAATTTTTAGAGCCGCTTTACTTTAAAACAGACACTCATTGGAATAGCTTAGGTGCTTGGCTGGCTTTCCATGCTTTCGCAATAGAGCTTGCTCACTCTGAGACGGATTTACGCTGGCCTACAGATCAGCAAATACATATTTCTAAGATCATGAATCGCGAAGGGGGAGACCTGGCAAACTTTCTGAGGATGAGTGAGGTGTTGCAGGACAGTTACGTGGACATCGAGATAGCCAGTGAACATCCAATCGAAACTGAGCAATACGACTTTGATACAAGGCATCTCATAGCATCTGGTGGCAATCCTCAGATTAGTAGCCACACACAGCTCCCACTACTCGTCAAATCGGAACATGCTTTGAATCAAAAGAAAGTTTTGTGGTTACGTGATTCTTTTGGCGATGCCATGGCTCCTCTAATGGCTTACACTTTCACCGAAACACTACAAATGGATTACCTTAAGACCGCTCCGGCATTATTTGCCAGTATGGTCGAAACCTTCAAGCCAGATTACGTTTTCATAACAGTGGTCGAACGAAAAGCCTTCAGTGAGTGGTTTGCAAATCCTCCGCCTATCATATTCGCGTTTGGGAAGCCTATTAATTTCATCTCAATAAGTCATGGACTTCAGTCTGTTCTTAACGACATGACGAAGGTTGAAGGTAAGGATGCTTACCAAATTTCAGGCGCTGATCCATACATCACTTTTTCACTTATCAACCCAATTCGGTCGCAGGAGGTGCCCGAATTAGTTTTTGAGCTCAATTGTGGAGAGAAGAATGATCCGCTGCAGATTCAGGTGTTTTGGCATACAGCTGGCTCTGTATTCAGCGAATCAAGCAGCGTACACTTTATGACCAATCCGGGAATTATCACAAAAGATATGTCACAGTATTCTTCATGGACTCAAGCAGGATCACTTACAGATGTTCGCGTTGATATTGATTCCCCCAATGCCTGCCCTGTATTGACCATTAACAACCTTGAGTTAGGGAAATGATCTGCGCATCCAAACGGATATTAGACTGGCATATGAAAAGATTGGCGAATGACCCCGAGCTGGGCATTGCGCTTGGGAAAAAAGCCGCCGCCTTTGTTGCGGCCAAGTATAACCCTGCTCGATGCGGTCAGTTGTATAAGCAGCGTTTGCAAGTGCTGGGTATGCTTTGATCGGATAGGAATTCCCTTTAGGGTTTCGATCTGGAATAGCATGTGCACATTGACATGATCCCCGCTAATGTACACAATGGTGTACATATTTGTACAGGAGGCACTATGAGGGAAACAACATTCACCGAGTTGCGCAATCATGCCAAGGACTATTTTGATGCCGTCGAGGGCGGGGATTCTGTTCGTGTCTTTCGTAACGGCAAACCCATCGCCGAAATTGTGCCTATCCGTTCCGGGGTGCAGTCGTGGAAAAGACAAGCCACACCACTAACGGTTAAGGGGTTGTCGTTGAGCCGAGAGATACTGCGTGATCGGGAAGATTCGGCGTGAAGTTGTTTCTGGATACCTCTGCTTTTGCGAAGCGTTATGTTGCGGAACAAAATTCGGACAAGCTTATGGCGATGTGCCAACAGGCAGACAGCCTCGTCGTTAGTGTCATTTGCCTGCCGGAACTGATCTCCACGTTGTCCCGCCTTTTACGGGAAAAGAAGCTCACCAAAGCGGATTTCCGAAAGATGAAGAATGACGCGATGGCAGATTTGGCGGATGTCGACATCTGCCAGATCACGCCGAACGTTATGGTCTCGGTTATTTCACTGCTGGAGTCGCACCCGCTTCGGGCAATGGATGCTCTTCATGTGGCCTGTGCGCTCGTCGTTGAGCCTGACATCTTTGTTTCGGCCGATCATCGGCAACTTTCGGCCGCACGAAAGGCCGGGCTCAAGATCGTTGATGTGTCGTGAAAAGCCGCCACAACTGACAGGTGCTTGACCGCTTATGAGATGTCAATAATCATAGAGCGGCGTGCAAGTTTGTTTCAGGTGCTGTACTCGGTGAACGATCGTTAAGTGAGGCAATAATGCGCAACACTGGTTAACAGAGAAAATGGACGATTTTTTGGTCGCGTGCTGTGAGTGAAACGCTGGCAATTTTATCAGGTCTGATTATATGAGAGCATTGGTTTGTGGTGTGGGCGGGCAAGACGGCGCGTATCTTGCGCAGTTGTTGTTAAGCAAGGGCTACGAAGTATGGGGCACGTCTCGCGATGCCCAAGTGGCCACTTTTAACAATTTGAAGTTGCTGGGGATAAGAGAGCAGGTGACCTTGGTCTCCATGGCCACGAATGACTTCAGAAGCGTGCTGACCACATTGAAGCGCTGCGATCCCGATGAGGTCTATTTTCTGTCGGGGCAGAGCTCGGTTGGTCTTTCATTTGATCAACCCGCTGAAACGCTGGAAAGCATCACGCTGGGCACGTTGAATCTGCTCGAGGCGATTCGCTTTTTGGATAAGACCATCAAGTTCTACCATGCCGGTTCAAGCGAGTGTTTCGGTGACCATGGCCAGCAGGCAGCAACTGAAGAGATACGTTTTCAACCACGCAGCCCATATGCCGTGGCCAAGGCATCGGCTCACTGGCTGGTTGCCAATTATCGCGAGGCTTATGGTTTGTTCGCATGCAATGGGATTTTGTTCAATCACGAATCGCCGCTGCGACCGGAACGCTTCGTGACCAAAAAAATCATCCTGGCGGCATGCCGCATTGCACAAGGCTCTAAGGAAATGCTCACGCTCGGCCGGCTTGATATTGTCCGGGATTGGGGCTGGGCGCCCGAATATGTCGAGGCGATGTGGCTGATGTTGCAGCAGGAGGCCCCGGACGATTACATTGTGGCGACAGGAGAGGCCAATTCGCTCGAAGACTTTGTGTCGCAGGCCTTTACCTCGGTTGGTTTGGATTGGCGTAAATATGTGAAATCCAACTCTGCATTGTTTCGACCGACCGATCTGGCCTGGAGTCAGGGGTGTGCGGACAAGGCCTTTCACAAGCTTGGATGGCAGGCAAAATTAAAGATGAGGGATGTCGTGGGACGGATGATAGAGAGTGTACGGAACGGAGAGCAGGAAAAGCAGAGGCGTGGCACGGATTGATGCTGTAGTGAAACAAGAAAAATGAAATGCGTCAGAAAGGCGCATCAAGTGTGACGTGATTCATCCCATGAATTAAGTTCTTTTCACGCGCGCTTCGGGTACTAAAAATGGCGGCAACTCGGGTACAAATCACAAGGCATTACGAATAGGTGTAGAAAACCACTGAGCAGGTGGTTTTCTGGTGGATGATAGAGCCATGAGATTTCATGAGGCGATTCAAACCGGTTAGCTGCACCACTATCTGAAGTCACTTGCTTATTTTCTTATAATTATGCCATGTACTGAACATCAGCTTGGATACCTCTTTCTATGGTTGAAGGGAGGGGAGAGGATGAATGAATAAATCAGTTGATTACCTCATTGTGGGCGGCGGAATTGTCGGGTTGACTGTTGCGCGCGAGTTACGCAAGCGCTACCCGGCAGCGAGCATTGCTTTGCTGGAAAAAGAGGCAGCCCTGGGCAAGCATGCCAGCGGCCGCAACAGTGGCGTACTCCATAGCGGCATCTACTATGACAGCAGCACTTTGAAAGCCAAGGTCTGTGCGGAAGGTGCGCGCCGCATGAAAGCATTTGCGGCAGAACATGGTATCAACTGTCAGCATTCCGGCAAGGTGATTGTGGCCACCTCTGCGCAAGACTTGCCCGTGATAGAGCGCCTGCTCAAGAATGCGCAGGACAACGGCATACGGGCAGAACGGCTGGATGAACAAGGTATCCTCCGGATCGAGCCCCACGCCGGAGTCTACCAGCAGGGTATCCATTGTCCGGATACCGCCGTGATCGACAGCAAGGCGGTGTTGTCGAAGTTGCGTGAACTCCTGATCGCCGAGGGAGTGGAGATTTTTTTCAGCGCCCCAGTGACCTCAGTCAAGATTGCCGCTCGCAAGGTGATCACGCCCATCGGCGAATTCAACTATGGTTATCTGTTCAACTGCGCCGGTGCATCCGCCGACAAGGTGGCGAAGCATTACGGACTGGGGCTGGACTATACCCTGGTGCCTTTCAAAGGCATCTACTTCAAACTGCGTCCTGAGCGTGCGCATCTGGTACACGCCAACATCTATCCGGTACCCGACATTAACCAGCCCTTTTTGGGCGTGCATCTGACCCGAGTAGCCAGCGGTGAAGTTTATGCGGGCCCGACCGCAATACCTGCGCTGGGCAGGGAAAATTACGGCATTCTGCAGGGAGCGCAATTAGGCGAATCGCTGCGCATCGGATTTGAAATAGCCATGATGTATCTGGCTAACCATCAAAATTTCAGGCGGTTAGTACATACCGAACTGGGCAAATACCGTAAAAAGAATTTCTTTGCGGCAGTATCTAAACTGATGCCGGAGTTGGCTTACGAAGACCTTGTTCCCTGCGACAAGGTTGGCATCCGCCCACAGCTTATCAACGTGCGCGAAAAAAAACTGGAGATGGACTATGTCATCGAAAAATCCCCCGATTCTCTGCATGTGCTAAATGCAATTTCACCGGCTTTCACCAGCTCGCTGGCTTTTGCTGAGTGGTTAGTAGACCAGTCGATAATTGGATAACTCCCTTAATAATAAACTGCCACCTTTTCAGGTAACCAAGACAAGAATGATGTTCAGAATTGACTTAACCACCAATCTCAAAAAGCAGCTGGGCTTATTGGCAAAGTTGATTCTGCTGACCTACTTTTTCTTTACGATGTTTGGCCCAGCTCTGTCCATCTATCCGATAGGCGGTCATCTGGATACGTCGTGGTGGTGGGTGCTTAACCAGGCGTATCTGTCAGGGTGGCAGTGGGGGAAAGATATCGTTTTTACCTATGGTCCCTGGGGTTTTGTTTTTATCAACCAGTTCGACCCCGGTGCGGTGATGAACCAAATCGTTGCCTGGTTCGCCATTTCCTTGTCACTGGCAGTTTTTGCTGCGGACAGGTGCGGGAAATCAAAATCGCTGTTCCTTGCTATCGTGCTCGCCAGTTTGTTGCTGGATGGTAGCGAAGTGCTGCTGATGGCGATCTGCATATTCCCGGCATTGCATAATCCCAAGGAAAAATCGTATTCGATTCCCGTGAGGATCCTGTATGTCCTGACCTCGGCGTTGCTGGGGCTGGTAAAAAGCAATTTCCTGATACTTGCCGTGCTTGCGGTTTTGCTGCTGGACTTAATAAATTCTTTCCGGAAAGTCCCACCCTACAATCTGATTCTATTTATTGTGTTCTCCCTGTTTTTCTACGTTGCTGCGGGGCAGGATATTTCGAACTATTATTCATACATGGTCACGTCGCTCGATATTGTTTCCGGGTATGGGGCGGCGATGGGTAAACCCGGGGCGGTCTGGCAGCTGCTAACATTTTTCGAGTTAATGATTGTTCTGGCAGCTTTTGTTGCCAAGACTATTGATAGAGATGAGATTGATCCACGCCGCAATATTTCGTTGTGGGTCATTGCCCTCTATTTGTTTTTTTGTTTCAAGAGCGGGTTTGTCAGGAATGATGACAGCCACGCAACCTTGGCTTTTTCCGGATTGGCGGTCGCGGTATTTTTGATTTACTCGACATATAAAGATTCGGTTGGTGTTCGATGGCGTTACTCCCTGTTGGGAGTGGTCATAGTCTGTTTCATGATTGTTACCGATTTGAATGGCGGAAGGGCTGAGCTTGAATCGGAATTGCATAGGGCGGTAGCCCGTAACTCCAGGGCAATAGATATGTTGTTTTCCCCCGGGCACTGGTATCAGGTAAGCGCGAGAAAATTTAATGATGCAAAATTGAAAGTACGGGCGCAATATCCGTTAAACGTTTCTGGCAGCGTCGATGTATTGAGTAGTTACCAGTCCGCGATTATCGCCAACGATTTGAAATATGTCCCAAGACCCATCTTCCAGGGATTTGCCGCTTACACACCTACGCTGGCCAAAATCAATTTGAATTATTTCAAGGAAACTCCGCCGGATCATTTTTTGTTTTCAAGAGAATCCATCGATGGCAAACACCCCAATCTGTCTGACAGCTATGTTTGGCCGCTGCTGTTTAAATGTTACAGGCTGGAAGGTTATTTCCCATCTGTCAAAGCCTACGACCTGGCTTCCAAAGGAACTCGCACTTGCCGCGAGGAAGCCGATCGACTCAATCTGATCGCCACCGGACATTCAACGCTTGGTGGCGCGATCCCGGTATCTGAACAGGAAGATTCACTGACGTATGCGAAACTTGTTTTTGCACGCAGTCTGTGGGGGCGTCTGGTCGGGCTGCTTTATAAAGAAAATTCAGTGATGCTGGAAATAAGCTATAGCAACGGCGATAAGGAAACGTCACGTATCATCCCCGGCATCACGGCAAGCGGCTTTTTCATCGACTCGCGCCTCGCCAATATCGAAGCGCTGGCGATGCGAATCTCACAACCGGCAAACAGGCGGCCTACCCGGCTGACGATCAGGCATGATGGATTGTTGGGCATGGGATATGGCGATATCGAATATCAACTTTTCGAGTTTCCCGTCAAGGAAATAAAATTGTTCGATTCGTCCTTTGGCAAGAAATTAATGCAAGGACCGCTGCTTTGAAATATCAAAACAAGGCTTATCTGGGCCTGGCGATAAGCTTGATGTTCATTCTTGTCGTGTTGAGGCAAGTCGACCTGGCGGATATCGGCCGGGCGGTGCAGCGTACCAATGTGTTCTGGCTGTTGGCCGCCTTGGTATTTTATAGCGGCGAGATAATGGTGAGGATACTCCGCTGGAAGCGCATCATGGCCAGCGTGGACAGCACGATCAGGTACTCATCATTGCAAAATTCGTTCTGCGTGGGCGCTGCCGCGAACAATATCCTTCCTTTCCGTCTCGGTGATGTCCTGCGTGCGCATCTGATCGGCATGCAGGGAAATATTTCACGCTATGCGCTGATGGGTACGATCGTGCTGGAAAAATTGATCGATGTGGCCGCGGTGCTTTTGCTGGCCTTTTGCGGTGCATTCGGCGTGTTGAGTCGATTGGGAGCGATGACCAAGGTGGGCTTCGCAATCTTGATGGGTGGGGTGAGTATCGTCATACTGGGCGGGATATATTTGCTGGTGCAAAATAGATTCATTTCAAACAAACTGGTGGCGTTCTTTCAGGAAAGATTCGGGCATTTTAAAAATGGATTCGGCATTTTGCTGATGCCGAAAAGTTTATCTGTGGTTCTCGCGGAAACCGTTCTGATATGGGCGTTAAATATCCTGGCGATATGGGCCATCATCAAAGCACTCGGCGTGACACTTTCAATCCCGGAAATGTTGCTGCTGGAAGGTGTTTCCGGATTGGCTGCGGCCATCCCATCCGCACCGGCGGGCATAGGTACTTTGCAATATGCCTTCATGCTGACATTTGGCATATTGCAGCTTGATAAATCCGTTGGCGTGGCGGCCTCGCTGTTGGTGCAAGGCGTGTTGTTGGGGGGCATTACGTTGACCGGTGTGCTGATCGTTGCCCTTGACTCCGATACGAGACAGGCGCTTGGCCGTATCAGGCATGAGTGAGAAACTGATAAAAGAATCAACGTTCATTTCCTTCGATGGCGCGCTGAAGTTACACACGAGCCATCAACGGCCGGATCGTTACCGGCATCTGGAAATGGATATTGCAAGTCGGCCCAGGATCGCTCGCGGCGGTGGCTATTCCTTTGCTGCGGCAAGCTTTGGCGAAAAGATACTGGTTCAGGAGATGACGGGCTTTGATCGTTTTCTCGATTTCGATCTGGCTCGCAAGACAGTCAACGTCGAGGCGGGCATGTCTCTTGGCAAGCTGATGGCTTGGGCTATGCAGCAAGATTTGTATTTTCCCGTGTTGCCGGGTTATCCGGCAATAACCATAGGCGGCTGTGTCGCGGCAGATGCGCACGGCAAGAATCCCTGGAAGGACGGGACTTTCTCGGATTGGGTCACCGCAATAAATTTGTTTCACCCCGAGCATGGCTATATGCGATTGTCGCGTGACACAAATCCGGAGGTATTCGCCTTGACGTGCGGCGGCTTTGGAATGACGGGAATCATCGTCGATGTCACTTTGCAGTTGGTCGAATTACCCTCGAACGCGTTCGAGGTGAAAAAATTACCGGTCACCTCGCTCACTGAGGCGATGCAAATCCTCGCTGAATACAGTGGCCGATCAGATTTTATCTACAGCTGGCACGACGGTACGCGGCGCGGCAAGGATTTCGGTGCGGGAATGATCTTTTTGGGCAATTGGCTAAAGGGCAATCCAGCCGGGATGCATGTTCATCCAGAAAAAAACACTATGACAGCTCGCAGCCGGGCAGCGATGCCTGTTACGCTCTGGAATGGCTGGACAGCGGCAGCGGCAAACCGCATCTTCATGGCAATGAACAAATCAAATCCTGTTGAAATGATGGACGTGGACAAAGCGACCTTTCCCTTTGCCTATAACACGCTGTACCACCGCTTCTATGGGCGAAAAGGTTTTGCCGAAATACAGGTGCTGGTGGGCCTGCAAGTGGCAGATACATTTGTTCAGAAGCTTCAGGAGTTGGTCGAACAATATGATCCACCCCTGGTGCTGAGCTCGCTGAAAATGTTTCGCGGTAAACAAACTTCATTAAGCATGACGGGTGAGGGTTATTTGATCGCATTGAATTTTTACCGGAACAGTAGACTCGTGGCGTTTCTGGAAAGGTTCGATCAGTTGGCTATTGAAACCGGCGCGCAACCCAATTTAAGCAAGGACTCCAGAATTCCGGCAGCGGTGGCGTCGCAAACATTGATCAACTATGCGGGATTCAAATCACGCTTGTTACAATTCGACCCTGTGCGCAGGTATCAGTCTGAGCTGAGTAACAGGATAGGTGTCTAGTTATGTATGTCATCGTCGGTGCATCATCTGGTGTGGGCCGGGCTCTTGCAGAGGTATTCGCAGCAAACGGGTGCGACCTGCTGCTGGTTTCCAGGGCGGAGCGCGATACCAGCGCGGTGGCTGCAGACCTGATGTTGAGGTTTGGTGTTTCAGTCAAGGCTGTGAAGCTGGACCTTGAGCATCCTCAGCCGGATTTTTCGGAAGTACTGGCAGAGGTTCGTAATGCCGGGGAGAGATTCCAGGGGTTGCTGGTCCCCGCAGGAACCGTAAGCAATACGGATACACTGGATATCGATACTTCAGAGATTGACGGGCTGTTCAGAGTCAACTGCCTGTCGATATGCAGCTTGGTCAACGAGATTTTAAAAGTGCCGATTGCCCATGCCATCACCATCGTCGGCTTCGGCAGTATCGCATCGATACGCGGACGCGGCTCGAACATGGTCTATGCGTCAGCAAAGATGGCCGTGCGGTTTTATTTTGAGAGCTTGCGGCATGCCTGTGCCGCCAAAAAAGTGGTGGTTCAGTTTTATGTGCTGGGATATATGGATACCAATATGGCCTTCGCGTATAACGTGCCTTTGCCTATGGGCGTCCCCGGCGAATTGGCGCAACGGGTGTATCGCGATATACACAAGGATATAGGCGTGAGCTTTTTCCCCCGGTACTGGCGGATCATCGCGATGATAATCAAGTTGATCCCATGGCCGATATACAAACACCTGAAGTTTTGAATTGGAGAATGAATGAGCAAGCCTGATATCAGTTTTTTCTTTCCCGTTTATAACGATGAAAGGACGGTGCGACTGGTCACCGAGAAAGCCATCAAGCTGTTCGATGAGATCGCCAATCAATACGAGGTGGTCATCGTGGACGATGCTTCCCCCGACAAGGCGGGAGAAATCGCCGATCAACTGGCGCGCGAATATCCCCAGGTCAAAGTGGTGCATCACGAGACAAACAGGGGATATGGCGCCGCTGTGAGGTCGGGTATCGCGCACACAAAATACGATTGGATCTGCATGGTGGATGGCGATGATGAGTATGACATTCGCGATCTGAAACGGATGTTGGAACTTCGCCAGTACTATGAGTTGATCATTGCCTTCCGCTACAAGAAACTGTATTCGGCCAAAAGAATATTCATCTCGCACGTATACAACACCGTCCTGAGATTTTTGTTTGATACGCGATTCAGGGATATTTCAACCGGGATCAGGGTATTTAACCGCTCCATACTCGGACGCATCGAGCTGAATTCAAACAGCCCGTTCATCGGGGCGGAGCTGACCATCAAGACTATGCTGGGCGGTATGCCGGTGGGTGAGATCGGGATACAAACTTTTCCCAGGGAGTTTGGAACGGGGTCCGCCACATCGATGCAAAATATCATCCGCACCATACGCGATATGTTGCGCATGCGAAAAGAGATATTTTCGGACACCTATCATTTGCCGGATGGCCGGGAGCGGGGTTGATATGGCTATGCAGGGATTGAAAGAGCTTTATGAAATCAGATTCAGCGCGGAGGACAGGGCCAGGAAAGACGCTGTCTGGAAAGTATTGTGCGATCACTTCTTTAGCCGATACGTCAAACCGAAAGATACGATCCTGGATATCGCCTGCGGCTATGGAGAATTCTCCAACCATATCGTGGCGGGCCGGAAGATCGCGATCGACCTGAATCCCGATGCCAGAAAATATCTTGACGATGATATAGAGCTGTACCAGTCGAGTGCGAGCGCAATGGACAAGATCGGGTCGTCATCCATCGATGTGTGTTTCAGCAGCAATTTCTTTGAGCATCTTCCCGACAGACAGACCATGGACGAGGTGTTGCAAGAGGCATATCGTGTGCTGAAACCCAACGGGCGATATGTGGCGATGCAGCCCAATATACGTTATGAGCCGGGCAGGTATTGGGATTACTACGATCATATTCTGCCCTTGAGTCATTTGTCCTGCAAAGAAGCATTCGAAAAAGCAGGATTTTTGGTTAAGGAGGTGATCCCCAAATTTGTGCCTTTCTCAACCGACAGCCGCTTGCCCCAGTGGCCCATCCTGGTGAGGCTTTATTTGGCCTTCCCGCCGATATGGCGGCTGCTGGGCGGGCAATTTTTGATCGTCGCGAGAAAACCAGGTTGAATGATGTCATGAAAAATGGAAGGCTCAAATGATCAGGTCGCATGATGGCAGAAGAATCCAGCCCCGCTAAGGTCGCGGTATTGCTTTCCACCTACAACGGAAGCATGTTCCTCAAGGAGCAGCTCGACACGCTGTATGCGCAAACTTATCCCCATATCCGGATATTGGTGCGGGATGATGGTTCGTCCGATTCGACACGGACCATTTTGGAGGGCGAGCGATCAAGAGGTGCGATAGACATACTGGAAGGGCACGGTAATCTGGGCCCGGCACTCAGTTTTTTTGAGTTGTTGAAAAGTGCCGCATCAACCGAAACCGAATACGCCGCTTTTTGCGATCAGGATGATGTCTGGAGTCCGGATAAGATCGCGCATGCGGTTTCAGCGCTATCAGAAATTGCAAACAGTTATCCCGCGATGTATTGCTCTAGGGTGGAGATCGTCGATGAGCATCTTGAACATATCGGCTATACAGAGAAGCCGCGAAAGATCGGTTTTGGCAATGCGCTGGTGGAAAACATAGCGACCGGCTGTACGATCGTGCTTAACCGGAAAGCCATCGACCTTGTTTGCGGGCACATGCCGGGCAAGGTGTTGATGCATGACTGGTGGTGTTATCTGGTTTTATCCTGTTTGGGGAAGATCGTTTTCAGCGAAAGCCCCGATATCAAATATCGTCAGCATGGAAGCAACACCGTTGGTATAGCTCCGAATAACTTTTTTAGATTGGGCAGGAAGCTGCGCAGGTTTTTGGGGAGGGGGGAAGGCCATCTATGGATGAGCGAGCAGGCTAGATCTCTGCTGAATACATTCGGGGATAGCATCCTGCCATCACGAAGGCCGCTTCTCAACAAGTTCATCTGGGCAAAATCATCATTAAGTTACCGTTTGCAGTTGGCATTATCCCGAGATATTTGGCGGCAAAAATTGTCCGATGATCTTGTATTGCGTATCCTGATAATGATGAATCGTTTTTAACCCGATCGATTATTTATTGTTATGCCCATGTCACTCTCTGTGGAAGATGGGTTGAAAGAAACGGTTAAGGCCTGTCAACACTGGTGGCGGCATCGTGAGCTGAAATGAAAAAAATCTGTTTTGTCGCTACCATTCCCGATGTGGTGTATTCCTTCCTTAAGGAACACATCCGCGCTTCTGCGGAGAAGTGGCCGGTCACGGTCATCACGCATCCGAAGAATGCGGAGTTGCTGCACGAACTGGATGCGCAGTTCATTCCCCTTATGATCGAGCGCAAGGTGTCACCCCGGCGCGACTTGCTGGCCTTGATCCGCTTGATGTTCCTGTTCCGTCGCGAGCGTTTCACACTGGTACATTCCATCATGCCCAAGACCGGCTTGTTGACGATGCTGGCGGCGATGCTGGCCGGTGTTCCGGTACGGATGCATACCTTTACCGGTCAGGTCTGGGCAAACAAGCGGGGATGGAAACGCGGCATGCTCAAAATGTTCGACAAGCTGATCGTGACATTCGCCACGCACATCCTGCTGGACAGTCCGTCGCAGCGCGACTTTATGTTGGCCGAGGGTGTCCTGCCGCAGGGCAAAGGCACGGTCATCGGGCACGGATCGATCTGTGGCGTCGATGGACAGCGGTTCCATCCCGATGTGCAGTTGAGGGGCGCGGTACGTGCAGAGCTTGGCATAGGGTTGGAGCAGACCGTGATCCTGTTCCTGGGAAGATTGAATCGCGACAAAGGTATTCTTGATTTTGCGGCGGCGTTTGCCGACATTGCATCGCATCGAACGGACGTGGTGCTGGTGCTGGTGGGCGCTCAAGAAGATGTTTCTTTCGAGAGCGTGCAAAACATTTGCGGATCGCATCGCGGGCGATTGCGCAGAGTGAATTTCACACCCGACCCGGAACGCTATATGGCAGCAGCGGATATTTTTTGCCTGCCCAGTTATCGAGAAGGATTCGGCCAGGTCATCATCGAGGCGGCAGCAAGCGGGGTGCCGGCGGTTGCCTCGCGCATCTATGGCATTAGCGATGCGGTGGAGGAGAACAAAACGGGATTGCTGTTTCCAGCGGGAGATGTCGTTGCGCTAACTAAAAACCTTTTGATGCTAATTGAAGACCAGAAGTTGCGTCATAAAATGGGTGAGGCGGCAAGGCTGCGTGCATTAGAGTTATTTGCCAGCGACAAGATTACCAAGGAGTTGGTTAATCTGTATGAAAAACTCATGGCGGGATATTGGGATTCGCTTGAGCGAAATTAAATTTTGGAACGTGCCGAATTGAACATCACCTCCCTGCCGGAGAATAGAACAGTGAATAGAACAGCGCTCGTCACCGGAGCCAACGGCTTTGTCGGTCAGGCATTGTGCAAGGAAATGCTACGCCGGGGCTGGCGGGTCAGGGGCGCTTTGCGCCAGGCTGGCCACTTAACCGTTGGCACAGAGCCGCTGATCGTGGGCAATATCGACGGCAACACCGACTGGTCAGTTGCGCTGCGCGGCATCGATGTGGTGATCCACCTCGCCGCGCGGGTGCATGTGATGAAGGATATTGCCGCCGATCCGCTGGCGAAATTTCTCAAGGTCAATCTGCACGGTACTGCAAATCTTGCGCGGCAGGCGGCACGTGCCGGAGTGAAGCGGTTTGTCTATGTGAGCTCGATCAAGGTGAATGGCGAAGGCACCACAGGGATGCAAGCCTTTTCAGAATCGGATGAACCTGATCCGCAAGATCCTTATGCCATTTCGAAATGGCGGGCCGAACAAGATTTGCAGCACATTGCACAAGAAACCGGGCTGGAGGCCGTGATCGTGCGGCCACCGCTGGTTTATGGCCCCGGTGTGAAAGGGAATTTCATCAGCCTGGTGGCCGCGATCGACCGGGGGATCCCATTGCCGCTGGCGGGCGCGAACAATTTGCGCAGTCTGGTGTATGTGGGCAATCTGGTGGATGCTTTGATTGTTTGCGCAACGCATCCCGATGCCGCCGGGCAGACTTATCTGGTCAGTGATGGCGATGATGTCTCGACCGCGATGCTGGTGGAAAAGATCGCACAGGCATTGGGACGCAACAGCCGATCATTTTATTTTCCGCCTGCCCTGTTGCGCGCTATGGCTGTTGTTTTGAGACGCGCGGAGCAGGTTGATAGATTATTTGGTTCGTTGCGTGCAGATGATAAAAAGATACGCAGAGAATTGGTCTGTTCTCCGCCTTATACGCTGGAGCAGGGTTTGCGGGCTACGGCGGACTGGTATCGCATGCGGCGCAACGGATATAATCACGGCACTTCATAAAACTAAAGCGCGTCCTAAAGACGGCGCACGATCATGATATTAGTAACTGGCGGTGCAGGATTCATTGGTTCAAACTTTGTTCTGGATTGGTTCGCGCAAAGCGAAGAGTCCGTTATCAATCTGGACAAGCTGACTTACGCGGGCAACCTGGAAAATCTCACCACGCTTAAAAATGACCCGCGCCACATCTTCGTGCAAGGTGATATCGGCGATGCGGAGTTGGTGGGCAAGATACTTGCCGAACATCGTCCGCGCGCGGTGGTCAATTTTGCGGCGGAAAGCCATGTGGATCGATCGATACATGGCCCCGGAGAATTCATCCAGACCAACATCGTCGGCACTTTTAATTTGCTGGAAGCGGTGCGCGCTTACTGGTCTGGTCTGGCAATTGCGGAAAAATCCGGGTTTCGATTCCTGCATGTTTCCACCGACGAAGTCTATGGTTCGCTCGCGAAAGACGAACCGGCGTTCAGTGAAACCAAACGCTACGAACCTAACAGCCCTTACTCCGCCAGCAAGGCTGCCAGCGACCATCTGGTGCGCGCCTATCACCACACTTACGGCTTGCCGGTGGTGACCACCAACTGTTCCAACAACTACGGCCCGTATCACTTTCCGGAAAAGCTCATCCCGCTGATGATCGTCAACGCGCTTGCGGGTAAGTCGCTGCCGGTGTATGGCGATGGCCAGCAGATACGCGATTGGCTGTATGTCAAAGATCATTGCAGCGCGATTCGCCGCGTGCTGGCAAAAGGAAAGCTGGGCGAGGTCTACAACATCGGGGGCTGGAATGAAAAAGCCAATCTCGACATCGTGCATACCGTGTGCGCGTTGCTCGACGAACTGAGTCCGCGTAGCGATAAAAAATCTTATCGCGAGCAGATCACTTTCGTCACCGACCGCCCAGGCCATGATCGCCGTTATGCGATCGACGCGCGCAAGATAGAACGCGAGCTGGGCTGGAAACCCGCAGAGACATTCGAGACCGGCATACGCAAGACCGTGCGCTGGTATCTGGACAATCAGGGTTGGGTGAGCAACGTGCAGTCAGGCGATTACCGCAAGTGGGTCGAGAAGAATTACGCGAGCCGCGCCTGATGAAGATATTGCTGTTTGGCAAGAACGGCCAAGTCGGATGGGAGCTGCAACGCAGCCTCGCACCGTTGGGCGATCTGGTTGCTTTGGATTCGCGTAGTCAGAAGCTGTGCGGCGACTTCACTGATCTGGAAGGTCTGGCGAAAACGGTGCGAACCGTTAAGCCGGATGTGATCGTCAATGCTGCGGCGCACACCGCAGTGGACAAGGCCGAGAGCGAGCCGGATCTGGTGCGCACCATCAACGCACTCGCGCCCGGTGTGCTGGCACAGGAAGCCAAGCGTGCCAATGCGTGGCTGATCCATTATTCCACCGACTATGTGTTCGACGGCAACGGCAAGAAACCGTGGCTGGAAACCGATGCTACTGCGCCATTGAATGTGTATGGCGCGACCAAGCTGGAAGGCGAGCAGCTCATCCTGCAATCAGGCTGCCAGCACCTTATCTTTCGCACCTGCTGGGTGTACGGTGCGCGCGGCGGTAACTTTGCCAAGACCATGTTGCGGCTGGCCCGTGAGCGCGACAGCCTCAGCGTCATCAACGACCAGATCGGTGCACCCACCGGTGCGGATCTGCTCGCTGATGTGACTGCCCATGCGATCCGCACGGCGCAACAGCGAACCGAAGTTTCCGGTTTGTATCATCTGGTGGCGGGAGGTGAGATTTCGTGGCACGGCTATGCCAGCTTCGTCATCGACTTTGCGCTGCGTGCGGGCATCACGCTCAAGGTCGCGCCCGATGCCATCAAGCCGGTACCCACCAGCGCATTCCCCACGCCCGCCAAGCGCCCGCACAATTCGCGGATGAACACGACCAAGCTGCAACGCACGTTCGATTTGAAATTACCTGAATGGCAGAGCGGAGTGGCGCGCATGCTGAGCGAGGTACTGGAGAAATCGTGAGAGCGTGCCAACCAGAATTTATCGAGTCTCACTCACACCTGATGAGGCGGATGATTCCACCGTTGCTGGTTCACCGACACTGGTTGCTGCAGGCGTTTCAGTTATCGCTGCGGTAGGTGTTGCCGATGCCTGAGGAGGGGCTGATGGTTGGGTGGATGCGGCCTGTCTCTTTATGGCGGCGGCATTGTTCAGATTGGTATAGGCTTTGGTCAACGCCTTCTTGATCACCATGATGGCGATGATGCTTACTGCGAGAATTATCAGCAGGCGCTTTAATTTGCTTTCATCCATGGCTGGTAGTTTAGCAGAACAAGGCTGGTTGAATAAACTGCTGCAGAGAGGGAAATCGAAGAGTCAGGTTTGACCTTTCATGAAGAAGGGGTGCGATGCCATGCGCAGGTCTTCACGCCCGCAGAAAGAATCACACCTCCTCAACCTTAAAGCTGACTCCCAGCGTTTTCCATTGTTTCGTTTCATCCTGCAACGCGGTTGCGGTCAAGGGATTCTGCGACAGCCAGTCTTTGCCTATCGTGAGATGGAATGTAATATTATCGAAACTTCCGTGCAAAGCGGGCAGGCTGCTGTCGCTGCGGCTTCGATAGAAAAGCACAGCCAGGCGCAGGCTCATCGCCAATACATAATCTTCGGCGTTTTTCAGTTGCCCATCCAGCTTGTTCAGGTTGCGGCGCTGCGCCAGTGTCAGCAAGCTCAGCCGTGCCTGCTCCTTGTTTGAAAAGCCGGGCATGTCGGCATGGGCGAGAATATAGGCGGTATGTTTGTGATAGCCGCTGTGTGCGACGCTGATGCCGATCTCGTGAAGATTGGCCGCCCAGCTTAGTACCAGCAGCGCGGATTCCCGGTTTTTGCTGCCGGAAACGTTTTCGCCGACAAGAAATTGCCGTGCCAATGTCTGCGCCAACTTTGCGACACGTCCGGCCTGTTTCACGTCGACATGATAACGTTGCATGAATTGCCGAACGGTCGCATCGCGCACGTCGTGGTCGTGAATGCGGCCCCATAAGTCATACAGCACGCCCTCGCGCAACGCACCCTGGGCGGGATCCATGTGGGTGATGCCTAATTCGCAGAATGTTGCGTACATGATCGCAAATCCGCCTGCCAGTACGGGTATGCGATCTGGACGCAAGCCCTGCAGATCGAGCTTTTGCACGTCGCCCGCTTCGAGCAGGTGGGTGCGGATATTATCGAGTCCTTCGCGCGTGATACCGCTTTTGCAGTAGCCGTTCAGTTCCAGTATCTCAGCGACGGCCCTTGCCGTACCGGACGAGCCGATAGCCTGTTGCCACTGTCCTTTGAAATCGGCGACGATGGTTTGCAATTCATTGCTCGCGGCAAGTTCTGCCTGATTGAGATTCTGTTTGGTGATTTTTCCATCCGGAAAAAAGCGGCGGCTGAAACTGACACAGCCCATGTACAGACTTTCCAGCTTGAGCGGCGTAAGCCCGTTGCCGATGATGCATTCGGTGGAGCCTCCGCCGATATCGATCACCATACGGTTGTGTTCCGATGGCGGCAGGCCATGCGCGACACCGAGGTAGATCAGGCGTGCCTCCTCGTGCCCCGAGATGATCTCGATCGGGAATCCCAGCGTGTGCTCGGCCTGCGGGATGAAGTCTGCTGAATTTTTTGCCACGCGCAACGAGTTGGTGCCGACCACGCGCACTGCTGCACTTGGCAAATCGCGCAAGCGTTCGGCAAATCGTCCCAGTGCTGCAAGGGCGCGTTGCTGGGCTTCGGCATCGAGATATTTGTCGTCGGTGAGTCCGGCTGCCAGACGCACTGACTCGCGCAATCCATCCAGCATGTAAAGCTGGTCGCCATCTACCCGCGCGATCTGTAGCCGAAAACTGTTCGAGCCCAGGTCAACGGCGGCAAGTATTGATTGTTGTTGCACTGTAGGGAGCCTCGAAAAATTCAGAGTTCGCCCAAATGCAAGGCGCGGGAAAAATTTTAGTTCCGGCTAACCTAAAGGTTACCCTACCCTGAAACTTCGTTTTGCCGCGCCGCATATGAGTTATATGTAAGCAAGAAATTTTTCCCGCAACGCCGCATAACCAGCCACTTAGTTGCCGTTTTTTGGCGACTTAGTGGAATGGCTAGTAGTTTCATCAGTTGGGATGAAATGTGGATTTTAAGAGGTTCCCTATTGCTGGATCTCGCGATCGATCTCATCCACTGTGATGTGTCGCACGTCGCGCCCCTTGACCATGTAGATGACATACTCGGACATGTTCTTGGCGTGATCGCCGATGCGCTCGATCGCCTTCGCGACGAACAGTATCTCCAGCGAAGTGGAAATGGTGCGCGGGTCTTCCATCATGAAGGTGATCAGGTAGCGCATGATGGCGCGGAATTCTTCGTCCACCTGATCGTCCTGCCGTACCACCTGTGCCGCCATCACCACATCCAGACGCGCAAAGGCATCCAGCGATTTTCGCAACATGTCGAGTGCGATATCCGCAGCATGTTTGATTTCGTGATAACGCGGGATGGCAAGCCCCTGCTTTTGCGAAAGCAGCTTGGCCATACGCGCGATCTTCTCGGCTTCATCGCCGATACGCTCAAGGTCGGTAATGGTTTTGATCACCGCCATCACCAGACGCAGATCACCCGCTGCGGGTTGGCGGCGGGCGATCACCTGGCTGCACGCCTCGTCTATCTTTACTTCCATCGCGTTGACGCGATGGTCGTCATTGATCACACGCGTCATCAAAACCACGTCGCCGCTGACGAGTGATTCGACGGCACTCCTGATCTGGCTTTCAACCAACCCGCCCATCTGCAACACGTGAGCGCGAATGGCTTCGAGATCGGCATCGAACTGGCGGGAGATGTGGTCACTGCTGTTCATGGTATATTCCTCAAAGTTTTGCAACTGGGTAGCATAAGCGACAAATGTGAAGGGAAGATGACAAACTCAAACTGTCATTTTCTTCACGCCTTCCGGCGTGCCCAGCAACAACACATCGGCGCCACGGCGCGCGAACAGGCCGTTGGTGACGACTCCCGCGATGTGATCCAGCGTGGATTCCAGTTCGACCGGATTCATGATGCTCAGCCCATGAACATCGATAATGATGTTGCCGTTGTCGGTGGTAAAACCCTCGCGCAATTTGGGTTGCCCGCCCAGTGCGACCAGCTGACGCGCCACCGAACTGCGCGCCATCGGGATCACTTCGATCGGCAACGGAAACTTGCCCAGCACGTCCACCAGCTTGCTGGCATCGCATACACAGATGAACTTCTTGCTGGCCGCTGCCACGATCTTCTCGCGAGTCAGCGCGCCGCCGCCGCCTTTGATCATATGCAAATGACGCGTGATCTCGTCGGCACCGTCCACATACACCTGCAAGGTGCCCGCATCGTTGAGTGACATCACCTCGATGCCATGTCCCAACAAACGCTTTGCCGAAGCTTCCGAGCTGGCAACCGCGCCGCGTATCTTGTGCTTGATCTTGGCCAGTTCATCAATGAAAAAGTTGGCGGTGGAGCCCGTGCCCACGCCGACGATGCAATCGACCGGCACATATTCGATCGCAGCCTTGGCGACTGCGCGCTTCAGTTCATCTTGACTCATCATGCCGCATCCCTTATTTCAAAATTGTTGATTCGCACCCGCGATTATTGCAGGAATTGAAAAGTTTGGGGAGTTTTGCTGATACACCAAGGCTGCGTGGCAAAAATCAAACGGGCGGATCTACCCGCCCTTCATCATGTTCACTGAATCATTTTTACCTGACTGAGGTTCACCACTGATAGGAAATGCCCAAAGAAATTACCGTCCACCATTTAAAGTTACTCAAGTCGTTTTCGAGTTTGGCGTTTTCATTGGCCATATCAGTCGCTGTAGGACATGCAGATACACATGCGATTGTCAGATTGGTTTTGGGTTTGCCCTGGAACATCACCCCTATGTCGGAGACCAAGCCCCAGCCCTTGTCATTTGCCACCGGATTACCCCAGCCTATCCCGAAGTAGGGCGCGGCCTTGTTGAATGCGATCGTGGCATCCACTGAAGTGACGCTGGTGTAAGTTACGCCGCCAACGGTGTAGCCGGAAGCACCAGGTATTGCTTTGAGCGTCAACTTGTTGTTGTTGTATAACAAGCCGGCGCTGGTGCGGAACCGGCCTTCGAACGGATACCAGTCGGCTAATACACTGGCCGTTTGCAATTGTACGTTGAAGTCGTAGTTCGCCGTGCCTGAGTTGGCATTATATGTGTGCTTGAATGAATTGAATCCAACTCGGGTGGAAAAGCTGTCAGAGGAACCAAAGCTGAACTCGGCTCCGGCGCCCAGCGTGCCAATCTTGCCGGTCATGCCCATGCCGGATCTGTTTTCCTCTTTAGCGGGCTCTGGAGCTGGTGGAGGAACGAGTGCAGGAGCGGGCTCTGGAGCTGGCTCAGGAACGGGGACAGCAACCGGTACAGGTGCAGGGACTTGTTCAGGAACCGGTACAGGTACAGGAACCGGTACAGGAATAGCAGATGGATTGACCGGTATGGAAAGCAGCGCACCGAAAGTACCCGAAGGTATTGACGCGGCACTGACCAATGAAGCCAATGAGCTGGAAGAGGTCACAATAGCGGTCTGACCCGCACCGACAGTTGCAGCGCCGGCAGCATTCGTCATGCTGATACTTCCTGTCAGTACCTGGCTATAGATCGAGTGATCCACCATGTTTAACATGAAATCAGTCCCGCGTATCCCGATGGTTGCGGTCGGGGCCGACAGCCTGAACGCCTGCTTTCTTTGCTGACCGATCAGCCCAGTGACGAAACGCAGCCCACCCTTGATCATCGAGAAAACGATACTGCTGTTATCGATCTGCTTGGAGTCGTAGTGGTATTCACGAACAAGGAAAGTGGAGTTGGCTTGCATGGTGACTACCTGGCCGTCTTCGAATCTCAGCAGCGCAGAGCTGTTGTCGACAGTGATGACTAGCGTATTGGAATCGATGGCTTCGTTTTCAATCACACGATGCGCGGGATTTTTGCCCTGTGAGACAAAAACGTTGCCATTCACCACGTAAACACGGCTACCGGCCGCTTGTCTGGAAGTTGCGGTCGTTGCTGCGGCACTGTCCGTAGGGGCAGATACGGAAGCAGTAACAGGTATGGCGGCAGTTGCAATTACAGGTACAGGAGCAAGAGCGGATATCGAACCGCGAGCTGGTGCGTGAGCAGAGTGCGAGATTACCGATGGATCGACCGGTATGGAAAGCAATTTACCGAAAGTGCCGGGAGGGATTGCCGAAGCAGAGATCAATGAAGCCAAGGTACTGGAAGAAGATGCGACAGCAGATTGACCTGCACCGACAACTAGCTTGCCGGCGTCATTCGTCATGCGGATCTTTCCTGTCAGCACCTGGCTATATATCGAGTTGCCCGCCATGGCTACCATGAATTCGGTGCCGCGTATCCCGATGGTCGCGTTAGGGGTCAGTAGTCTGAACGACTGTTTTCTTTTCTGACCGATCAGTCCGGTGACGAAACGCATTCCGCCCTTGAACATCGAGAAAACGATACTGCTTCTCTCGATCCTGTTGGCGTTGTAGCGGTATTTGCCCACCTGGAAAGTGGAGTTGGCTTGCATGGTGACCACCTGACCATCCTCGAATCTCAGCAGCGCAGAACTATTGTCACCCGTGTTGATCAGCGTGTCGGAAACGATGACTTCGTTATTGGCCACCTGATGCGGGGGATTCTTGCCGTGCGCGACGAAAACCACGCCGCTTACCACATAAATGCGACTACCCGCCGCGCGGGCAGAGGCCGCGGCAGTTGTTTTGGCTTTTATCATGTCAGTATATTGGGACGCCGATGCGATGGCGGGAGATAACGCGAGAGCTATGATGAGCGCCACAATTTTTTTCATGTCAAATGATCCCCTTGGGATTGGGAGTACGATTAGGACATCAATGTAGTCTTGGGACGGAGGGTCGTCAATAGGCCCAATGAGCATGATGCCATACGCGCGTGCTGCGCGCATGCGGATTTCGGGAGCTGATTCAAGGTTTGGCGGTGGTAAAATGAGCCAAGCAAATCATCTCATGGTGGTCAGGAACAAAAATGCAAATCCGCACGGTTGCCACCACTCCCTTCACCGATCAAAAACCCGGCACCTCCGGGTTGCGCAAACGCGTGCCGACTTTCCTGCAGGCGCACTATCTGGAAAATTTCGTGCAGTCCATCTTTGACACTATCTCCGTCCCGCAGGGTGCAACGCTGGTGCTGGGCGGCGACGGTCGGTATTACAATCGCGAGGCGATCCAGATCATTTTGAAAATGGCGGCGGCCAGCGGATTCACTCGTGTGCTGGTAGGCAGGGGCGGGATACTCTCGACGCCTGCCGCATCATGCCTCATCCGCAAATATCGCACCCACGGCGGGATCATCCTGTCGGCCAGCCATAACCCCGGCGGGCCGGACGGCGATTTCGGCATCAAGTTCAACACCGAAAACGGCGGCCCCGCACCGGAGAAGATCACCGAAGCGATCTTTGCGGCGAGCAAAAAGATTTCCCAATATCACATCGCCGACAGCGCAGATGTAGAGCTGGACAGGACGGGCGATTATGAGATCGGCGAGATGACCGTGTCGGTGATCGATCCGGTCGAAGCCTACGCCGAGCTGATGGAATCGTTGTTCGACTTTGCGGCGATAAGAACTTTGCTGAAGGGTGGCTTCCGCATCAAGTTCGACGCGATGCACGCGGTGACCGGCCCGTATGCACGCGAGATATTCGTGAATCGCCTGGGCGCACCTTCGACACGTTACTGGCGAAGCCAGCCGTTTGCGGGAGAAGGTGCGATGCGGCCACGACACGGTGCGGCGGAGCCGACGGGTGCGGGAGTGGCCGCATCGGCGGACAGCGTGATGAACGCGATACCACTGCCGGATTTCGGCGGCGGTCATCCCGACCCCAACCTTACTTATGCGCACGAGTTGGTCGAGATTTTGTACGGCGATAACGCGCCGGATTTCGGCGCGGCCTCGGATGGCGATGGTGACCGCAACATGATCCTCGGCAAGCATTTTTTTATCACACCCTCTGATAGTCTCGCGATACTCGCCGCGAACGCGCATCTCGTGCCGGGCTATCAACAAGGTTTGGCGGGAATCGCGCGCTCGATGCCGACCAGCGCGGCGGCGGATCGCGTCGCCAAGGCGCTCGGCATCCCCTGTTATGAAACCCCGACCGGCTGGAAATTCTTCGGCAACCTGATGGATGCGGGCAAGGTGACGCTGTGCGGCGAAGAGAGCTTCGGCACCGGCTCCGATCACATCCGCGAAAAAGACGGTCTGTGGGCGGTGTTGTTCTGGCTGAATATACTCGCGGTGCGCAGACAATCGGTGGAAGCCATTACGCGCGAGCACTGGGCACAATATGGACGCAACGTGTATTCGCGCCATGACTACGAAGACATTCCTTCCGATGCGGCAAACGGCGTGATGAAGTTGCTGCACGACAGCTTTGCAGAGTTGCAGGGCGCGCAGTTCGGGCACTTGCAGGTGAAGCTGTGCGATGACTTCAGCTACACCGACCCGGTGGACGGCAGCGTCAGCACCGGCCAGGGAGTGCGCATCATTTTTACCGACGGGTCGCGCATCGTGTTCCGTCTTTCCGGCACCGGCACCGGGGGCGCGACGTTGCGCATCTATCTGGAAAGTTATGAGCCGGACATTTCCAAACATCACCTCGACGCGCAGCAATCGCTCGCCACGCTGATCGGCATCGCATTGCAGATTTCAGAATTGCGCAAACGTACCAGGCGCGAACGGCCTACCGTCATTACTTAAGGGAACCCCTGAACGGCTATAATCAGCATAAATTAAGACCACCCGCGCCATTCAGGCGCGGATTTATTTTGAAGGAGCGCAACATGGCAAACAGAAAAATCATCCAGACCCCCGACGCGCCCGCCGCGATCGGCACCTATTCGCAAGCGGTACGTGTCAACGACACGGTCTACCTGTCCGGCCAGATCGGGCTAGATCCCTCCACGATGCAGTTGGTGGAGGGTGTCGAGGCGCAGATACACCGTGTGTTCCAAAATCTGCGCGCGGTATCCAGCGCCGCCGACAGCAGCTTTAATGATCTGGTAAAGCTGAACGTGTATCTCACCGACCTCGGCCATTTCGCCAAGGTGAACGAGATCATGGCCAGCTACTTCCGCCAGCCCTATCCGGCGCGCGCCGCAGTCGGTGTGGCTTCTCTGCCGCGCGGCGCGCTGGTGGAGATGGATGGCGTGCTGGTGGTTCAGGACTAATTCCACTTCCACTTCATCGGCGACACTGCGTTGGCTTCCTCTCTTACTCCTGGTGAAACAACTAGCCATTCGACTAGGCTATCAAAAAACGATATCCAAGTCGCTGGTTATGGTCGTGCCAATAGCACTGCCAGCGTCGTTCGTTCGTCGCCGCCTTGTTTCGCCTTCGAATTGAAACCGGAATAGTCGGCTGTGCAACCGACCAAAATATCCCCCGCCACGCTGGCCAAACTCGCCAAGCTCGGCATCCATCATCGCTCTGACCTGCTGTTGCATCTGCCGTTGCGCTATGAGGACGAGACACATCTCGCACCGATAGCCGCTGTTCAGCCGGGAGAGACGGTGCAGGTGCAGGGTAACATCACCCACAGCGAGATCGCCTTCCGCCCACGGCGCACCCTAGTGTGCCGCCTTGAAGATGGTGGCGGCGAATTGTATTTGCGCTTTCTGAATTTCTATCCCAGCCAGCAGAAACAGCTCGCAGTCGGCAAACAGATACGCGCGATCGGCGAGGTACGCATGGGTCATTACGGGCTGGAGATGGTGCATCCCAAATGCCGCGCGGTGGACAACGACACACCGCTGCAACAAAGCCTCACGCCGGTCTATCCGACTACGGCGGGGTTGGCGCAACCGCTATTGCGCAAACTGATTACCAACGCGCTGGAGACGCTGCCATTAAGCGACACCTTGCCGGACGCGCTGCTGAAAAGATTGAAACTGGTTGGCTTCGCAGCAAGCATCCAGCTGTTGCACAACCCCACGCCGGACATGGCCGCCCGCGCGCTGGAAGAGCGCAGCCATGCGGCTTGGCGGCGCATCAAGTTCGACGAATTGCTGGCACAACAACTGTCGATGCGCGTGCATCACCGCGAGCGCAGCAAGCGTGTTGCACCTATCCTTGCACCCACGCTTGAGCCGCATCAGCAACTGACGGCACGTCTGATAAAAGCTTTGCCGTTCGTGTTGACCAAGGCGCAGCAGCGCACCTTTGCCGAAATCAGTCGCGACCTTGCGCAGCCGCACCCGATGCAGCGTTTGTTGTTGGGTGATGTCGGCAGCGGCAAGACCATCGTCGCTGCCTTGGCCGCGTTGCAGGCGATCGAAAACGGCTATCAGGTCGCGCTGATGGCACCCACCGAAATTCTCGCCGAGCAGCATTATCTCAAGCTGCGCGACTGGTTGGAGCCGCTGGGCATCGTGCCGGTGTGGCTGTCCGGCAGCTTGAAGAAAAAAGACAAGCAACTCACCGCCGAACAGATCGCGTCCGGTGAAACGCTGCTCGCGATCGGCACGCACGCGTTGTTCCAGCAGCAGATCGAATTTCACAAACTCGGCCTTGCGATCGTGGATGAGCAACACAAGTTTGGTGTGCAGCAGCGCCTCGCGTTGCGCAGGAAGGGCGCAGCTTCAAAATCCGTTCGTGGTGAGCCTGTCGAACCACACTTGCCTCAGGCAAATGCCCTTCGACAAGCTCAGGGCGAACGGCCTGAAGGATTTAATTCAAATGAACCGCACCAGTTGATGATGAGTGCCACACCGATCCCGCGTACGCTGGCGATGAGTTATTACGCCGACCTTGATGTATCGGTGATCGACGAAGTGCCGCCGGGTCGCACACCGGTGATCACCAAGCTCGTCAGCGACGAGCGCCGCGACGAAGTGATCGCCAGAGTGCGCAGCGCATGCATGGCAGGGCAGCAGGCTTATTGGGTTTGCCCGCTGATCGACGAGTCTGAAGCATTGCAACTGCAAACCGCGATCGAGACTTACGAAAAGCTGCGCGCCGAATTTCCAGAACTCAAAGTCGGGCTGGTGCACGGCAAGCTGGACAATGCCGAGAAGGTGCGCGTGATGGCTGCGTTCAAGGCGGGCGAATTGCAACTGCTGGTTGCCACCACGGTCATCGAAGTCGGCGTGGATGTGCCAAACGCCAGCCTGATGGTGATCGACCACGCCGAGCGCATGGGGTTGGCGCAACTGCACCAACTGCGCGGCAGGGTGGGGCGCGGTGCGGCACAAAGTCTGTGCATCCTGCTGTACCAGCAACCGCTCTCCGAGCTGGCGCGGGCGCGGCTAAAGATCATTTTCGAAAGCACAGATGGTTTCGCGATCGCGCAACATGACCTGCAATTGCGCGGCCCCGGCGAACTGCTCGGCGCGCGCCAAAGCGGTGTCGCGATGCTGCGCTTCGCCGACATCAGCGCGGATGAAGGCCTTCTGAATCACGCAAGGAAAGCCGCAGACGAATTGCTGCGTGATTTTCCTGAAGCGGCGCGGGCGCATTTGCATCGGTGGATGGCCAATAAGCATGACTATCTGCATGTTTGACCACGACATAGATAAATTCTGGCGCGGTGCCGCGCTGGGTTGCGGAGCCGAACTCGCACCCTGGCTGCGCGACCGAGGTTCATTGACACAACGCATCCAGCAACGCTGCACGCACTTCGCGGTGCGCGGCGTGCGCAGCGGCTTGGCGCGCATCGCGCTGGATGAATCGGCGCTGCTGGGCATCGCACCACAACAACTCGCCTGGTCTCGAGAAGTATTCCTGTATGCCGACGATCAACCGGTGGTGTTCGCGCACAGCGTGTTCGCTTATGAGCATCTGCGCGGCGCATGGTCGGCCGTGCGCACGCTGGGCAATCAATCACTCGGCGCGTTGTTGTTCGCGCATCCGCTGGTAGAACGCATGCCGTTGCATTACCGGGTTCTGCGCAGCACGCACCCGTTGTATCAGCGTGCCGCAGCTGTGCTGAGTGATCTTCCGCGCAAGCTATGGGCACGCCGATCGCTGTTCTATCTGCATGGCGCGCCGCTGCTGGTCACAGAAGCATTTTTGCCGGGCATTTTGCTGCTGACAGACCATGCATGAAACAAGCATGGTAATAATTTTAAAATACAATATTCTCCAGTGAAATTCCCTCACCATGAGGCATCTATAAATTGGCAGCACAACAAATGAAATCCGTGCCCGATCTTCCCTCCGTTACGCTATGCGCCATTGATTGCGTCAATCCGGCATTGGCGTTACGAGCGCTCGATCTATGCGGACTTCAATGCCGCTTCGGAGAAGTGCTGTTCATATCCGACACTGCATCCCGGTACAAACTGGATGGGTGCCGCATGGAGGTGATCCCCCGCATCGGTTCGGTCGCTGAATACTCACGCTTCGTACTCAAGGAGTTGGGCCGGTACTGCCGTACGGAACACTTGCTGCTGATCCAATGGGATGGCTACATCATCAACCCGGAAAGCTGGCGTCCGGAGTTTCTCGAATACGACTACATCGGTGCCCCGTGGGGCTGGTATCAGGATGGTCATCGCATCGGCAATGGCGGTTTCTCGCTACGTTCACGGCGGCTGCTTGACGCATTGCTCGATGAGGAGATCGTTGATCTTGATCCGGAAGATGACGCCATCGGACGGCGCTATCGCACGCTGCTTGAAACGAAGTATGGGATACGGTTTCCTTCGGATGAAATCGCCGAAGCGTTCTCGTACGAGACTATCAGTCCCAAAGATCGGCCATTCGGTTTTCACGGCCTGTTCAATATGTGGTCGGTTTTACCGCAACAGGAGCTGGCCGGATTTGTTGCCGCCCTAGCCAACTCATCTGTTGCCGGCCGCCAATACATTCAATTGTGCAAGAACTATGTCGAGCTGGGCTGCATGGAAGAAGCGTCGGTGATGCTCATACGACGCCTCGAAGTTGTCCCCGACGATAGCCAAGCAGTAAAATTGCTTGCATCACTCTCATCTCCGCAGGCCGGGGTCCCGCCGGAGCAGCCTATGCTGGGGCGCAACGACCCCTGTCCCTGCGGCAGCGGCAAACGCTACCGGCAATGCTGTGGTGCGATTTCAGAAGACCGACCCGCGACAACTCCGTTGCCAGCCGGACAAATCGAGTTTATGTTGCATAACGCCATGGCGCATCATCATGACGGGCGCTTGGCAGAAGCCGAAGCGGGCTATCGCCTGATTCTTGAACACCGACCGAAGAATGCAACTGTGTTGCAATATCTTGGCGTCTTGACCAGACAGAATGGCGACCCGGTGCGCGGAGAGCAATTGATCCGGCAGGCGCTCGACATCCGCGCATTCATCGCCGACTTCCATATTCATCTTGCACAGTGTCTGCGCTTTCAGGGCAGGTTGAAAGAAGCCCAGGATTGCTACCGCCATGTTGTCGCGATCAGGCCGGACTATGTCCCGGCAGACGATGATCCCGGGCTGGATATACGACCCGGCCAGCAAGTTTTTTAGGCTATAGCCGGCAATTCAAATTACAATCGGATAATTCGCCAGACAGGAGCCAGTTTCCATGAAAGAGCCCGTTTCATTACGAGATATCCCGCAGACCAATATTTTTCGCAAAGGCGATGTCTTTGTGCTGTTCGGCGAACTGTTTGGCCGCGGTTACGCCAACGGCCTGGTCAATGAGGCGCGCAACGCAGGCATGACGATCATCGGCATCACCGTTGGCCGCCGTGATGAGAAAAATGCTTTGCGCCCGCTGACCGAGGAGGAGCTGGCCGCAGCCGAAACCAATCTGGGCGGACGCATCATCAATGTGCCGCTGATGGCCGGATTCGATCTGGATGCCCCCGCAGGTGAGCCCACCCCCACCGATCTGCTGGCTGACATGACGCTCAAGAGCTGGCAGGACGACAAGCTCGACTGGAAGCACATCGAAAAATGCCGCGAGGCGGGCGCCAGGCGTTTCAAGGATTCAGTAGCCAAGGTGATGGCCGAGCTGGATGACATGATTGCGGACGGCAGCAATGTTTTTTTCGCCCATACGATGGCAGGCGGCATACCCAAGGTGAAAGTATTCCTCGCGATCGCGAACCGCATCTACAAGGGTCGCGGCGAGCGCTTCCTGTCCTCGCGCGCACTGTTCGACAGCGATCTCGGCAAACTGATCCTGATGAATTTCGACGAGGTCACAGCGAATACATTCCAGCATCTGATCGACGGCAGCGCGGCGATCCGCGCACGGATAGAAAAGACCGGTGGCCAGGTGCGCTATACCGCCTATGGTTACCATGGCACCGAGATCCTGATCAACGGCCATTACGAATGGCAGACTTATACCAACTATTCGCAAGGCCCGGCCAAGATGCGCCTGGAGCGCATTGCCGAATCTGCCTGGCTGAAGGGCATCAAGGCCACGGTTTACAACTGCCCGGAGATACGCACCAACTCTTCCGACATCTTCGTCGGCGTCGAGCTCTCGCTGTTCCCGCTGCTCAAGGCATTGAAAAAAGAAAAGGGCGGTGCCTGGGCGGAAGCGCAGTGGCAAGCCTGTCGTGCATTGTTCCAGGATGAGCATGCGCTGGATAATCTGTTGCAGAAAATCACCGACTACAATGCCAGCAGTGTGATGAAAGGTTTCCGCAATTTTGCAGCATGGCCGATGGACAATTCGGCGGCGCTGGCAGATTTGATGATAGGCACATCGGATGAAATCACGCAGATGCACAAGGACTGGAAAGCGCTCGTTACGGACATCCTGAGTTCCTTGGTGCTGGAAGGAACCGGGCCGCTGATATTCCATGAGACCTCAAATCCTTCCGCGCCTGTACTCTGGCTGAACCACGACATCATCGCGAGGCAGCTCAACTTGATGCACGGTTGAGGCTTCGCCTGCGCCAGGGTTTCATTGCCATAAATATCGTTAAGTTTTATTGCACTATAGACAACTTTCAAGTTGGCGAAGGAGATATCCATGAATGAAGACAAAGCGACTGTGCGTTCCTACATCAAGGGTCAGGCAGACCTCGCAATCAAACTGATCTTAAAGCCGACCGATTTTTTTCAAGCCATGCCCAAGACAGGCGGAGTAATTGATCCGCTGCTTTACGTCATCATGACTGCGTTGCTCATTGTGGTGTTGGTAGCTGTCGAATCGTTCGTGACGCGTGGCGTAGGTATTCATGACTTAAACATGCTTGCCATCGGGCTAATCATCGTGCCGCTAATTGCGGCCATCTTGAGCGTCTTTGTGGCGGGCATCTTCTTTGCGATCTGGGCTTTCATGGGCTCCGGCGAAAGCTACGAGACCAGCTATCGTTGCCTCGCGTATATGCAGATATTATCAGCGCTCACGGTACTGCTCAGCATCGTGCCCTATCTGGGTTTGCTTGGCATCGTCTGGTGGCTCTACCTGATGGTGATTGCAACCAGGGAAGTGCACAAAATATCGGTCAAGCCGGCCCTGCTGGTATTCGGCATCATCGCGGCATTGATGGGATTGATCTACTACAGCTCAGTATTCTCGGCGATGAAATCCAAAGAACGCCTGAAGGAATTCACAAAAGATCTACAGAAGATGCCCGGCACGAGCGAATTGGGTAATTCCAAGAGTCAGCGATAGAGGAGCGTCGCTACCAAAGCTGATTTAATTGCGCGCCTGATGATCCAAATACAATTCCTCCACTTTCTTGCGCGCCCACGGTGTCCTGCGTAAAAACTTCAAACTCGATTTGATGCTGGGGTCGTGTGTAAAGCAGCGTATCGGCACAGCGGTGTCCTTCGCCTCCCAGCCCATGCGTTCGGAAAGCTGCGTGACGATCGCTTCAAGCGTGATGCCCTCCAGGGTGGGGCGGCTTGGTGATTTTTCATTCTTGTCCATGCCTGCATTTTACAGAGGATAGCTATCTAGTGAGCCTTTGCATAGCCGGCCAAGATTTTCAAGGTGAGCCGACAAACGGATTTTTTACCGTCTGTCCGCTGAAAAAGGCATGCCAAACACAATTGATATAATTTATACCCGTGCAAGGTATTGAAAACCGCCAGGTAAACTCGAAAGGCCGGATTTCGGCCCAGTCAATGCGTGCGTAGAGTTGTTCAATGCCATGATAATGCGGTCAGAACGCTTCAAGTGCGATAGCTTGATCGATTGCGATTGAAGTTGATAATGTCGAATTGATATCGAGGAAAAAATGGAAGAACAGGAAAAGTTGCAGTACCAGGCTATCTTGCACAAGATGCTAGCCACGATGGTAGGAATGAAGGGGTCTGACCTGTTCATCACGGTGGGTTTCCCGCCATCGGTCAAGCTGAACGGCAAAATTGTGAAACTGAATGAGACGCCGCTCACTGCCGACCAGACACGCAAGATGGCACACTCCATTGCATCTGAAAAGCAATGGCATCATTACAACGAAACCAAGGGCGCCAACTTCGCCATTGCGCCGGAAGGTATCGGTCGTTTCCGTATCAACATATTCACTCAGCAGCTGCGCACCGGACTGGTGATACGCGTGATCACGACCGAGATACCGGATTTCGACAAGATGATGTTGCCGCCTATCCTCAAGACCGTCGTCATGGAAAAACGCGGGCTGGTCTTGCTGGTCGGCGGTACCGGTTCGGGCAAATCGACCACGCTGGCCGCGATGCTGGGGGTGCGCAACCGCGATTCGCACGGCCACATCGTCAGCATCGAGGATCCGGTCGAATACGTGCATACCCACATCAACTGCATCGTCACCCATCGCGAGGTCGGCATCGACACAGTGGGTTGGTTCGATGCGCTGAAAGACACGCTGCGCCAAGCGCCGGACGTCATCCTGATCGGTGAGATACGCGATCACGAGACGATGGAATACGCGCTGAACTTTGCCGAGACCGGCCACCTTTGCATGGCAACGCTGCATGCCAACAGCGCCAATCAGGCGATCGACCGCATCGTGAACTTCTTCCCCATCGAAAAGCGCGAGCAAGTGCTGAACGACTTGTCGCTGAACATGCGCGCCATCATTTCGCAACGGCTGGTGCGCAAGATCGCAGGCGGCCGTTCTGCCGCGATCGAGATATTGCTGAGCACTGCCTCATCAAGAGACGCGATTGCCAAGGGCGAGGTCGGCGGACTGAAAGAAATCATGAAGAAGTCTGTCGAGCAAGGTATGAAGACGTTCGATCAATGCTTGTTTGAGCTATATGAAGCAGGCGAAATTGCAGTGCATGAGCTTCAGGTCAATGCGGATGCAAAAGGCGACCTGATGCTGCGCCTGAAGCTGCAAAGCCCGCGCTTCAGGGCAGAAGAGATGGGCGGCGAGGCGGGCAACCAGACATCCGGACTGTCTTTCGACGGGCAGCACGGCAGTGAAGCCAAGCCAGTTGCAGAAGCCACCGGATCCTTTAAGCCGATGCCCGTGGGAGACGCAACCGGGGCAAACAAGCCGATGACCCCGGCCGCATTAGCTGCGGCCAGCACCGCACCAAAACAGGAAATCAAGCTGTCGTGAGGTTCCAGTGAATGCAATGGCCGCGACACAAGGCGGTCATTGCATTTTCACAAACCAGTCTGTGTTCGAATTGTCTCCGAAAACAGATCGCGACTGATCCCGTCTTGCAATCCTTGAGCGATTACAATACTGCTCCTGATTTACACATACACTCGGCATGTCCACTCCCATCCGTCTTGCAAAACGCCTCGCCGCAACACTCCCCTGCTCCCGGCGCGAGGCCGAGCTTTACATCGTGGGTGGCTGGGTGATGGTGGATGGCCTGGTGGTGGAAGAGCCGCAGTTCATGGTGTCAGAGCAAAAGATTGAGCTCAACCCCGAAGCCAGCCTCACGCCGCTAGAGCCAGCGACCATCTTACTTCACCAACCGGCTGGCACAGGAATGAATCCCAGCGCTGCGCTGCAGCTGATCCGTGCCGAGGCGCGTGCGGCGGACGACCCCTCCGGTATCCACATGCTCAAGCAACACTTCCTGCGGCTTGTGCAGCACATCCCGTTGGAGAACAATGCGAGCGGCATGCTGATCTTCACGCAGGACTGGCGCGCAGCGCGCAAGCTCAGCGAAGATGCTGTCTCGCTCGAACAGGAATATATCGTCGAGGTCGCTGGCGTGCTGCCGCCAGAAGGACTCAAGTTGCTTAACCACGGACTCACGCTTAACGGTCGCATACTCCCTCCGATCAAGGTCAGCTGGCAAAACGAAACCCGGCTGCGTTTCGCCCTCAAGGGCGTGCAACCCGGACAGATCGCGCACATGTGTGAAAGTGTCGGGCTGCAAGTGCTGGCGATGAAACGCATCCGCATCGGGCGAGTGGCTATGGGCAAATTGCAGTCGGGGCAATGGCGCTACCTGATGCCGCACGAGAAGTTTTAATCTGGATGGCGCGCCTGATCGACCCTGCACGAAACGAGCAAGGTCAGAATATTGAAGGGGAAGGAACCCGGTTCAGGATGGACGAGTGGCGTTGCGTGAAAACCCACTTTCAAATTGGAAGTTCGTGCGTTCCAATTGCTGCTGATCGTGATGCCGGCTACAAGCTGCGGATAGGGTTTCAGGAAGACTGTCTCATTGCTCAGTAGAATGAAAAGTTGTTAGTATGCCGCCCACGCGCTGTAAAACAAACGACGTCACATAAGCCGTAAGGAATCAATTGTTAGAGCCAATCATTCCACTTGATGAAGCAACACGCCTCGCTGCGTTGCGTGGCCTGAAGATTTTAGATACGCCCCGGGAGGAGCGATTCGACCGTTTGACCCGGCTCGCCCAGCGCATCATAGGTGTGCCGATCGCCATGGTCTCGCTGGTCGATAGCAATCGCCAATGGTTCAAATCATGCCAGGGGATGGATACGAGCGAAACACCGCGCGGCATTTCGTTTTGCGGGCACGCCATTCTCGACGACCGAGTATTCATTATCCCCGACGCACTGCTTGACCCCCGCTTCGCCGATAATCCGCTGGTGACAGGTGCACCGAACATTCGATTCTATGCAGGGCAACCACTCAAGGCATTGGATGGCAGCCGGATAGGGGCACTGAGCGTGATCGACAGCAAGCCGCATAACATGACCCAGGCCGAAGTGGATGGCTTGCGCGAATTGGCCGTGTTGGTCGAGAATGAACTCAATTCCCTGGAAACTCACGAATTGGCGATCGCGCTGCAGAGCAGCAAGGATCGCTTGTCCGCGATATTCGACAACGTGCTCGATGGCATCATCACCATCGACGAACGCGGGATCGTCGAGTCGTGCAACAGGACGGCGGCAAATATATTTGGTTACTCTGTGGAGGAGGTGATCGGCAACAACATCAAGATGCTGATGCCGGATCCCTATAGCAGCAAGAATGATAGTTATCTGAATAATTTTACATCCACCGGACAGAAAAAAATCATCGGCATCGGGCGCGAGGTGGTTGGGCAACGGAAGGACGGATCAACTTTTCTTGTGGATCTGGCAGTCTCCGAAATACGGCTGGGAGATAAATCGATATTCACTGGCATCATGCGCGATATCACCGAGCGCAAACAGGTCGAGCAGTCTCTGGCCGATAGAGAACGCTTTATGAAAACGCTCGTCGACATCATTCCGGGCGTGGTTGGCTACTGGACCAATGAACTGCACTGTGGCTTCGCCAATCGAAACTACCTGGAATGGTTTGGAAAAACTCAGGAACAGATGCGCGGCATCACTGTGCAAAATCTGCTTGGCGATGAGTTGTTTCGCCAGAACGAACCTTTCATCCGCGGCGCTCTGCGCGGCAAACCTCAACGTTTTGAGCGTACCTTGATTAATGCCGACGGGAGCGCCAGATATACCTGGACGCATTACATTCCCGACGTCAACATCGACACCGGTCTGGTACAAGGTTTCTTCGTGATGATCAATGACATCACTGAATTCAAAATGACACAGGTGCATCTGGAGGAACTCAATTTCGCCCTGAAAACCGCACGCGACGAAGCATGATCGTTCCAACCATGCCAAATCCGAATTCCTTTCCAGCATGAGCCACGAGTTGCGCACGCCGATGAACGCCATCATGGGTTTCGGCCAGATGCTCGAATACGACAGCCAACTCAATGCGGACCAGCAGGACAACGTACATGAAATTCTCAAAGCCGGCCGTCATCTGCTGGGACTGATCAACGAAGTGCTCGATCTGGCCAAGATCGAATCCGGCCACATTGACCTTTCACTGGAACTCGTGCAACTGGCTGGCTTGGCCAAAGAGTGCCAGCAATTGATGCAGCCGCTGGCGGCAGCGAAGAAGATTTCATTGAGTCTGGATGTGCCAATAGAAACGGCAGTGCGCGCCGATAAAGTGCGTCTCAAGCAGGTGCTGCTGAATCTGCTATCAAACGCTGTCAAGTACAACCGCGAGGGCGGTCATATTCATCTTGGCGTACAACCCGCCGCAGGCGAACGGCTGCGCATCTCGGTTGCAGACAGCGGTATCGGCATCGCCACGGAACGCATTAAGGATATTTTCCAGCCTTTCAACCGGCTGGGTGCGGAACACAGCGAGATCGAAGGTACCGGTATCGGGCTGACCATCACCCGCCGGCTGATGGAGTTGATGGGCGGTGAGATGGGTGTCAGCAGCCAGGTCGGGGTCGGCTCCACCTTCTGGATCGAATTGCCGACGGAAGAAATGATGACGGTTGACGCGGCTGCGATGGATAAGGGCGCGGCTCCGCAGTCCAATGCACTGGCCCACCAGCATCGTGTGTTGTGCATCGACGATAATCCGGTCAATCTCAAGCTCATCGCCCAAACGCTCGGCATGCGTCGGCATATTCATTTGATCACCGCCCATACGCCGGATATGGGAATCGAGCTGGCGCGCGCCCAACGACCGGAACTCATTCTGCTTGATATCAACATGCCGGGCATGGATGGTTACCAAGTGCTGGAGGTGCTCAAGGCCGACGCCAGTCTGACATCCATTCCGATCATCGCTATCACTGCTAATGCTTTGCCCCGCGATATCGAACGTGGCCTCGCTACAAGCTTCACCGAGTACCTTACAAAACCGCTCGATATTGTCCTATTTCTTGAAACCATAGACCGTTGCCTGGAAAGCAACAAGGAGAACGCAACATGACCGAAGAACTGCAAAAGCAAGCCATCATCTTTATCATTGACGATGAACCGGCCAACCTCAAGCTGCTGTAAAAACTGCTTGGCGGGCAAGGCTACGGCCGGCTTGTGCTGATACAAGATTCCCGCCAAGTGCTAGACCGTTACCGTGAAGCGCGGCCCGACGTTATCTTGCTCGATATCAATATGCCTCATCTGGATGGCTATCAGGTGATGGAGCAATTAAAGGCTTTGAACGATCCGCTCTTGCCGCCTATCCTCATCCTTACCGCCCAGCAAGGCCGCGATCATCTGCTGAAGACGCTGGCTTCGGGCGCGCGGGATTTCGTCAGCAAGCCCTTCGATCGCATCGAACTGCTGATGCGCGTGCGCAACCTGCTGGATGCCCAGCTGGCGCATCGCATGATGCACGACCAGACAGCGATGCTGGAAGATATGGTGCGCGTCCGCACCAAAGCCCTCAGCGAGACTCGCCTGCAAGTAGTGCGGCGTCTGGGCCGGGCGGCGGAATACCGCGACAACGAAACGGGCCTGCACATCATCCGCATGAGTCAGTATTCCGCGCTACTAGCCAAGAGCTTGGGCTGGAGCGCCGAGAGCTGCGAATTGATGTTGCATGCCAGTCCGATGCATGACATTGGCAAGATCGGCATTCCCGATGCAATACTGTTGAAGCCGGGCAAGCTAGATGCCAGTGAGTGGGAGATCATGAAGACTCATACCACTATAGGCGCCAAATTACTGGAAGACGACGAATCCGATTTATTGCAACTGGCCAGCGAAATCGCCATTTCCCATCACGAAAAATGGGACGGCACCGGCTATCCGAAAGGCCTCTTCAGCACGGCGATTCCACAGTCCGGGTGTATCGTCGCTGTCGCCGATGTTTTCGATGCGCTGACTTCGGTTCGTCCTTACAAGGAAGCATGGCTGGTTGAGGACGCGGTGGATTATATGCAGAACAATGCCGACACGCATTTCGACCCGGAAGTGGTGGCGCATTTCATGAAGTGCCTGCCAGAAATTTTGGACATCCGCAGCCGTCATATGGAGCCAGCGTAAAGATTTTGAAACTCCTGAGTACCTTCGCCAACTCAAATTGAATTTTCCTGATATCTATTCCTTACTGGCGCGCTACAGGTAATGCAGCAGCTTCAGCCGCAGGCAAGGCACCCGCAGCCTGTTCCAGCATCGACAACTCATCCACCGACAACACCTTGTCGGCATCGAGAATGATGACGAACTTGTCCTTCACCTTGCCCATGCCGCTGATAAAGTCGGCGCGGATCTTGGCACCGAAGCTCGGTGCCGGTTCGATGTTGGCGGCGGCGATCGCCAGC
>JANXXH010000007.1 GCA_025350705.1 Gallionella sp. | reverse complement strand
AGTCCCGACACCTGCAACATATTTACCTGAGGTAATGCCGGTAACGCCGGTTGAGCTGATATCGAAATTAGCGGAAGACGTATATAACTCGGTCAACGGTGTTTTAAAACCGTCTATCAGCGTAAAAGCTTCCGCGACTTGCGCACGGGCGGTGTAATCGCCGTAAGCAGGGATCGCCACTGCAGCCAGAATACCGATGATCGCTACCACGATCATCAATTCGATCAGGGTAAAACCTTGTTGTATGCTTTTCATGTTATATCTCCAAATATTAAGAACAGGAATGAGGCTTGAGGCATGACCCAATTTTCTATAGTGCTGGGTCACTCAATAGTCTTCCGGGTTTAAATCTTTGGGGGATGAAAAATGTCGTTTTGGAATAGTGACAGGAGGGGTTTATCAGAAGCAGGGGAATCTAGATATGGGGAATCATCAATTAACAACGCTTCTGGATTGCCCAAATTCCCCAGCAAATGGGAAGCCAAATTTAGCTTGCTGCTGGGATTGTCTCCTAAATCAATTTGATTATTCTTATCGATGGAGCAGCCCGAATCAATGGATAAACAAGCCCCACTGTTTATTTCAAATTGTTCGATTGAACTGTCAATGTAAATATGTCCGGCGCATACCCGGATTGCTAAAAAGCTGGAAATCAGAAATATCACGATTAATTTTCGCGTGGCTTCTTTAGCAAAATACATTTTTCAAATATTCCCTTATACGTAATAGGCGAATTTTATTCAAAACGCAAACGCATTGTATAGGGGATTCTTTTGCAAGTGGCCTGTTTTACTGATGAAAGGCAGCAGTTGCTCGATGAATGGCAACACAACGGCACTTCATGTTGCCATATTGCATGCAGGAAAGCAGGCAGCCGCGAACGGCAGAAATTTGGCATGACCGGATATACGCATAGTTTAATCGCCCGCCTAAAAGATTCTATGGATCAAGTCAATCCTTTTGTGAGGCGACCTCTTGGATCGAACATTCAAAATCATATCTGCAAAAGACACAACAGCGATGCTGTTGTGCAAGATTTTGTCACAGACTTGCGAGGTAAGACTGTGGTGGTTTTGGGGTGACTCGAGGGGTAAAAACATGCCAAAACAGTGCACAATTGGGAACGGATGGCACTGTTGCAGTTAATTTTTACACAGAAGCACAGTCGCTATGAACCCAGATTGAAACCTGGAATCTTGCCCAAATCCACCTCGTCAATCTGTTCCGGAGCAAGAAATTGTCTGGCATAGTCCAGATAGACTTTTTCCCGTATGAAGACATCGAACAAATCCGGGTCAATGTGTCCGCCTAGTTTGAACTTGCCGAGAATGGTCAGGGATTCGGTGAGGGTTTTGCCTTTTTTATAAGGCCTATCCTTGGCGGTAAGCGCCTCGAAAATATCGGCGATGCCCATGACTCTGGCTTGCACTGACATCTGTTCGCGCGTCAGCCCGCGGGGATAGCCTTTGCCGTCCATGCGTTCGTGATGCCCGCCCGCGTATTCTGCGACATTTTTCAGGTGTCTCGGCCAAGGCAGCGATTCGAGCATTTTGATCGTAACATCAATGTGGTGGTTGATGATTTCGCGTTCCGCCGCCGTCAATGTCCCCGCGCGTATGGTGAGATTTTCGATTTCATCGTCACTGAGGAAATTGCACGTATTGCCATCGGCATCTCGCCACTGATAGGCGGCGATCTGGCGCACACGTTGTTGCGCGTCGGCGGACATCGCCTCACTGCCCACATTACAGTGCCGCAGAAATTCTCGGTCATCATCAAGTTGCCGAATGCGGGCGGCGTACTCGGCACGGGCAGTTGTCTCCTCCACCCCACTCAGTCCTCTGGCTAGCATGGCGATTTCGGCATCGCGCTTGAGCACTTCGAACCGGGTGTCAATCAATTCGATCCGGTCAAAAATGGTTTGCAGTTTGGTCGCCTTGTCCACCACGTGTACCGGTGTGGTGATTTTGCCGCAATCATGCAGCAATCCGGCGATCTTTAATTCGCGCCGATCCTTGTCGGTCATCTCAAAATCTTTAAGCGGCCCCAACGTGGTGCGATTGACTGCTTCTGCGAGCATCATGGTGAGGGCAGGCACGCGCGCGCAGTGGCCTCCGGTATAGGGCGACTTGTCGTCTATCGCGGTATTTATAAGCTGAATGAAGGCCTCGAACAATTCCTCTAATTGTTCGATCAGATGACGATTCGTCAGCGCTATGGCTGCCTGCGAAGCGAGCGATTCAAGCAGCTGTTGATCACCCTTGGAAAACGGGATGATCGCGCCGTTTTCATGGTCTTGAGCATTGATCAGTTGCAGCACCCCGATGACTTCATTCTCGTGGTTGCGCATCGGCACGGTCAGAAAGGACTGTGAACGGTAACCCGTCTTGGTATCAAATTTTTTGGTGCCGGAAAAATCGAATCCCTGCGTCGCGTAAGCGTCAGGAATATTCACCGTCTCACCGCTAAGTGCCGAGTGGCTCACCACCATCGCGTGATTGGGATTGCCGGCATCATCGTATAATTGAATCGGATAAAAGGTAATCGGCACGCCGCTGGTTCCACCCATCATCTTATTCAACGTATTGTTGCGCAAAATTTCAAAACGCAACACTCGCTGTTCCTGCTCATGCAGATAAAGCGTGCCGGCGTCGGCATGAGTAATGCGCATCGCCGCGACCAGAATGGTTTCCAGCAGGCTGTTGACATTGCGCTGCTGGGACAGGGCAATGCCAATCTCGTTGAGATCCTTGAGCCGAAGCAGAAGCTTGTCAGAAGAGTGCATGTAAACGCTTTATTTGATGCAAACTGCGCGTACCTGGTGCATGTCGGTAACGCCTTGCAACACTTTCTCCATTCCGTCCTGTTTCAAAGTGCGCATCCCTTCTTCCAGTGCGATAGCCAATAAATCAGAAACACGCGCGCGCTCCTGAATGGCCTTCTTGATCGGATCGGTTCCAATCAGTAATTCGTGCAACCCAACGCGCCCACGATAGCCGGTACCGGAACATTTTTCACAGCCCACCGGTGTATAAATGGTAAATTGCCCTTTGGGGTCGGCAAATAATTTTACCCATTCGGTATACAGGCTCTTCATCGCAGCAGCCGGATCTTTCTTCCAGGTCGCTGTATTAGTCAGCTCAGAGCTGAATTCGGTGAGCATCGATTTAATTTCATCGGCAGTCGCAACATGCGGTTTTTTGCAATCACTACAGAGGCGCTTCCCCAAACGCTGCGCCAATATCCCCAGCAACGCATCGGCAAAATTGAACGGATCCATGCCCATATCCAGCAAGCGATTGATGGATTCCGGCGCGCTGTTGGTGTGCAGTGTGGCAAACACCAAGTGACCGGTCAGCGAGGCTTCGATACCGATGGAGACAGTTTCCTTGTCGCGCATTTCACCGACCATGATCACATCTGGATCGGCACGCAGGAAAGCACGCATGATAGTCGCAAAGTCCAGCCCGGCCTTCTTGTTGATCTGAACCTGGCGCAAGCCCTTCTGGGTGATTTCCACCGGGTCTTCGGCAGTCCATATCTTGGTGTCCGGAGTATTGATAAATTTCAGGATGGAATGCAGCGTGGTGGTTTTACCGGAACCGGTCGGGCCGCACACGAAGAACAAACCGTACGGCTTGCTCACCGTGGTTCTGATCAGCTCGTCGTTTCGCTTCGAGAATCCCATTTTCTCCAACGGCAACGGCTCACCGGAAGCCAGGATACGCATCACCACGTCTTCCACGCCGCCCTGAGAGGGAATGGTCGCCACGCGCAACTCAATGTCCAGCGGGCCGAACTTCTTGAACTTGATCTTGCCGTCCTGCGGTTTTCGCTTCTCGGAAATATCCAGATCGCACATGATCTTGAGGCGTGTCACCAGTGCGTTGCGGTAAGTGGACGGCACTTCGATGTAATTCATCAATGAACCGTCTTTGCGCACCCGTATCATCGTCTTGGCTTTGCCCGGTCCCGGTTCGATATGAATATCCGATGCACCCATCCGGTAAGCATCCACGATGACCTTGTTGACCAGCTTGACCAATTCGTTATCAGCGGCTGCGCTTACGTCCTCTTGATTATCGCTAGCGCTTTCTTCATCTTCCCCTCCCAGGCTGGTCAACAAATCGTCCATGGACGATTCATCGCCGGCGACGGCTCCGCCACTACCATCCGATACAGCGCTGCCACCATAGAACAAATCCAGGGTTTGCTTGAATTCCCGTTGTGTGCAAACCTTATAGACCAGCCTGTTCTTGGGGAAAATATTATTGACCACCCGCGAAGCTTGGATACGCTCAGGATCGGTGGTCAATATCATCAAACCTTCCTGAGTCTCTTCGATTGGAATCCAGTGGCCGCTTTCGACATACTCGCGCCTCAGGTTTTTTAACAATTCGGTCGGCTTGAGACGATCTCCACGATATGCTTCATAAGGAACTTTAAAAAAGCCGGACAGCGCCTTGCCCAACGCGGCGGTGCTAACCTGAAATTCGTCGAAAAGCACGTCTTCGATATCCACGCCCTTGCGCTTTGCTGTGCGTGTTGCCAGATCAAACTCAGCCGCGGACAGAGCCCCATCGGAAACCAGATAGTCATATTTTGTTTTGGCTGAGCTGTTTTGCTGCCGTTGATGCTGGCGCAACGTTTCCGCCATGGTCTCCGCCAGCTCCTTTACGCCTTCTTCGATCATCGTCGGGAAGGGGACTCCGGCCTTGTTGTTGATGAACTGGATGACACCAATCAGATCGCCACCGCTGGCATCCAGAATCGGAGCGACCAGCATTTGCTTGGTGCGATACCCGGTGCGCTTGTCAACTTCCTGCAAAAAACGCAAATGCGAGCTGTACTGCGCCAACTCTTTTACATCGTAAACATCCTTGATGTTGAGCAGCTTTTTATGCATCGCCACATAACCAGCAAGACTTTGCTCAGCGATGGGTAATTTGAGATCCTTGAAAGAATTTAGTCCGGTTTTGACTTTGGAAACCAGTGAAATTTTGTCTTCACCCACAACATAGATGGTCAACCGATCAGCATTGCACAGCGTGCAGATATCCTTGCTGATTTCCAGCATGATTTCATCAACGTTACCGGTAGCTTGTATTTTATTGTTGACTTGATTGAGATTCTTGGTGAATTCGAGCCTGATGCTCATTTCACCGGCACTTTTTGCTGCACTATTGTTCGCCATAACTGTACTCATTCCACTCCCTCGCCCATCGGATCAGGCTGCTGTTGTGTCGGCCTCGGCATCAAGCATGGTCATATCCAACCAGAATATTGATGTCGGGTGTATAAATCATCGCTTACACTTAAAGCTCGAATTCTTGATTGTTCAATAGCATCTTGGGACGCAGCCCACGCACACAATCTTCTATCTCCCGCATGGTTAACTCCAACTCGCCCGGTTTGAGATGAGTGATAAACACCTCTGCCTGGCGTTTTAATTTAACCAATTCTACAGCGAGCATACTGGGACACAAATGCTTGGAAATAACCGCCAAATCCTTTTCACTATTTGAAAAAGCCGTTTCAATGATGAGGTACCGCAGATTTTCAATTTTGTTGACCACCTTCCATAAGGCTTCATTAGTGGTGGTGTCTCCACTAAACACCAAGCTCGCCTTACCACTGTCCAAATGATAGCCAACCGCAGGCACAATATGGTTGGCTGGGATGGCAGTTATCTTGCGTTCATTCAGAATTATAGTATTGCCCAACGCTATCGATTGGTAACGCATGTAAGGCTGTTGAGCGCTGGGAATCTCGCTGAAATCCGGCCATATCTTCCAGTTGAATATATGTTGCTTGAGAATTTCCAGCGTCTCCTCGCTTGCGTAAACAGTCAATGGGCGATCACGCATGAACCCCACACTGTCCACCATGAACGGAATGCAGGCGATATGGTCAAGATGGGAATGGGTAACGAAAACGTGATCAATCATGGCAAGCTCCGTCAGACTGAGTTCGCCCACCCCGGTACCGGCATCAATCAGTACGTCATGATCGAGCAGGAACGAAGTGGTGCGCAGATTGCCACCGATTCCACCGCTGCATCCCAACACTCTAAGTTTCATCTTGTCCCGTGTATCCTGAAATAATTAGCGGGTTACTTGATCTGGAACACGAACACACCGTCCCAATCCGCATTAGGTGGATTTTTGCGGAAATAGATAACCCGCTCCGTGTAAATTCTATACAGGGCAGTGTCCGGGGACACGCGCTGCAAATTCATCAGCTGCAATTCTGCCTGATCCCAATCCTGCTTGCGATACAAGCGGCGCATCTCATGAAACAACCTGACTTCGTCCTGTAGTGCTTTGCTCGCCTCACTGGCCAATGCTACCGGTTCGTAAATCGCCACAGGCTTATCTTTACCTTTTACTCGCACGTGGTCAAGTTCGCGATATAAAAAATCTGTCACGATATTTCTGGTGTTTTCACCGACGATGATGCCCACTCCATATTGCTTGGTGATACCTTCCAAACGTGATGCCAGGTTCACTTCATCGCCCATCACCGTATAAGCAACGCGCACTGCTGAACCCATGTTGCCCACACTGACACTACCGGTATTGATGCCCACACCAATAAGAATTTCCGGCCAGCCGCGTTCCTTAAAGCGGGGCTGCAATGCCTGCAAGGTTGCCAGCATCTCCATAGCCGCCAACATGGCGTTGCGAGCATGCTCCTTGTCTGGCAGCGGAGCCCCCCAAAACGCCATGATACAGTCGCCCATATACTTGTCTATCGTGCCGCGGTGTTTATAGATAACATGCGACAAGGGAGTCAAAAATTCATTCATCAACAGGGACAATTCTTTTGGATCCAGTCCCTCCGCGATGGTGGTAAAACCTCGCACATCTGAAAACAGAATGGTCATTTCACGGCTTTCGCCTTCCATGGACACATTTTCCGGATGCCTCGCCATTTCCTCGACCAGTTCGCTCGGCACATATTGCCCAAACAGTCCGGTGATCAGACGTTTGGTTCGTGACTCGATGAAGTAACCATAAGACATATTCAAAGCGAATAACAGAGCGATCATCAACAGGCTATTCGCCACCTGCATCAATACATTCCAATATTGCCAGGCAACCAAACTCAGCCCTGTCGTAGCGACAACAGTAAAAACCGAAGCGAGAATCGCTTTGACCGGGGTGAATAAAGGCAACAGAAAACTCAATGCAATGCCGGTCAACAGCAGCCAAACCACTTCCGCACCTATCATATACGCGGGCTGCTCTTTCAGATTCTGTTCAAGAATACCGGAAATCATGTTGGCGTGAACTTCCACACCAGGGTAAACCTCAGCCACCGGAGTGGCGCGCATATCCATCAATCCAGGAGCGGTAGTGCCCACCAGCACGATTTTGCCTTTCAATTTTGCAAGATCAACACGGTCATGCAACACATCCGTTATCGAAATATAACGAAAACTCCCCTGTCCGCCACGGTACGGCACGAAAGTTGCCGCATCACTGTCAACCGGGATTTTTAGCCTGCCTCCAGTCGCATCCAGCTCCAACCACTCCAGACCGGCATACCCGCCAGACTTGACTTCTGCATAGCCGGGTAACAGCTTGGGTTGACCCAGCAAGGTGCGAACCATCGCAAGAGATAAAGACTCATAATATGCGCCGTTGTATTCTACGAGCATGGGCACACGGCGCACTCTTCCATCAAAGTCCACTAAAGGATTAAAGTGACCTGCGCTGACAGCAGCTTGTTGCAACTCGGGGAGATTGGCACCGTATCCATTCCAAGTTGAGAAATCTATCAAATGCCCCTTGAAGAAGCCAGGTGGAAAGGTGGGCTCAGGAAGCATCCCGGAAACCCGCTGGTCTTTTTGATTGGTTAGATAATAACCCAACACCACATTGCGATTTTTTATTTTGCTGGCGAAAAGATTGTCGTATTCGAGTTGCGATTGGATTTGGCGGAGCGTCGTTTGAAACGATATATCGCCCTGAAGTTGATTTTGCCCGAGCTTCTGCAACACCTTGAGCCCCGAACTCTCATCCCTCTCGGCAAAAACGACGTCAAAGCCCACCACTGCAACGCCATATTTATCGAACAGCTTGTCCATCAACAAGGCCAAGCGGTCGCGTCCCCATGGCCAGCGTCCTTCCTCCTTCAGACTTTTTTCGTCTATATCGAGAATAGCGATACGTTCATCCAGCGTGCGCGGCATGGTCAGCCGCAATCGATAATCGTGAATAATAGAAGACAGCTGCTCGACAAAATCCAGCCTGTAAAAATGGGCGGCGCTACCGACAAAAAACAAGACTATCAGCAGCCCAATCCCAATCAAGATTGAGTTTATTTTCACGTCGGATAACAGAGCACATAAGCCGCTACTTGGTCACAATTTTTTGACGGCCTTGTGGAATGGCTATAACCAATGGCTTGGCTGTTGACTTTGGACAGCCAAACCATTGCTATGCCCTCGGTCTTCCGCCCTCTGTCCACAACTATCCTTTGAAATAGAATTCCATCTTGACCCCGGCCAACTCGATCACATCGTGTTCCTTCAGTTGATGAGCCTGATTCGTTATTGCTTGACCATTCACCATCGGGAAGCCTTCCCCTTCTACATGTGTGATGAAGAAACCGTTCGGACGACGGGTCAGTACTGCCACCTGCAAGCCGGGCTTACCTAAAGTGGTGAGATTCTTTACCAGTTCGAGCTCCTTCCCGGCATTAGGTCCGTTTAAAATTTGAACCACAGCAGCAGCCTGTTTTGAAGCGCCTCCTTGCGCAGCATCCGCAGAAGCATTTGTCGGCTTCTGCGCTTCAAATCTTCCGGTCAGTTCCACCTCCACAACCTGAGCTGCTTTACCTCCGGCTTGTGTGCCAGGCTTCTCCGCAGGTTTGCTCGCAGCCTGCTTGACTGGTGCGCGCAACACCATCGTTTTTTCGAAATCTGCGGGCGTGGTCTGGGAAATTTGATCGGTAATATATTTCAGCTTGTATTTGCCGATTTCAATCACATCATTGTTTTGCAGGAAGTGTTTTTTAGTTGCTTTTCCATTCACCGTCAATCCATTGGTACTATCCAGATCTTCGAGAAAGGAATCGAGCAAAATAGTAACGATCGCGGCATGCTCACCGCTCACAGCCAAATTGTCGATGGCAATGTCGTTGTGTTCCTTGCGCCCGATGGTCATGCGCTCTTTGGTAAGGGGATATTCTTTGATTATCGCCCCATCCATGCTAAGTATTAATTTTGCAGCCATAGTCGTAATCCTCGAACTAATTATTTCTCAAACCAAACAAGCAGTTTTGCCATCCAACCACGTGGTACGGCAAACGTTCTCTTCACTCTCACCAGTATCACCGAAACGTTATCTCGACCGCCATTATCGTTCGCCATCTGTATCAACCGGTTTGCCGCAAGCGGCAAATTATTCTGCAATGTACAAAGCGTAGACTGAATATCAACATCCTCCACCATGTCGTTCAAACCGTCCGAACACAGCAAGTAAATATCCCCGACCAACACGTCATGCACATGGATTTCCGGCTGCATTTCGGCGTCGATCCCTACCGCGCGCGTCACCAGATTTTTGTTCTTGGACAAGCGCGCATCTTCAACGCTGAGCATGCCACTATCGATCTGCTCCTGCAGCAATGAATGATCCCGTGTGATAGTTTCCAGCACTTCGCCGCGCAATCGGTACATGCGCGAGTCTCCCACATGTCCAACCGCCACGCGGTTGTCATAAAACAACCCTGTGACGATGGTCGTTCCCATCCCGGCATACTGAGGCTGGCTTTGCGCAGCATGAAAAATAGAAGCATTGGCCTTCTGGATATTTTCACGCAACAAAGAAACCCCGAGATCCTCGCCGTCTTTCGCTACGCGCTCCACCGGGTTGGCGTACTTCAAACGATAGCTTACTTCCGTCACGACCACCGAAACAGCAATTCCGCTAGCCACCTCGCCGGCATTGTATCCCCCCATGCCGTCAGCCAACACCACCAAGCCACAAGCAGGTTCGCACGCAACACTATCTTCATTGTGCGAACGCACCATGCCGGGGTGAGTCTCGCTGAATATTTCCAATGCATCTTTGATATTCATATCCTACCCTTGTAAGCTCGCAGCACACTGGCGCAATGCATCGGCCATTTCAGCGCCGTTTGCATAACGATCCCCAACTTGCTTGGCCAATGATCTGTTAATGATCTCCACCAAACATGCCGGTAAATCTGCCCTGATGCTTAGAATATCGGTATGAGGATCATTGGCGATACGATACATTAATTGCGCCATCGAATCCCCTTCGAATGGAAGCTTACCACAAGCCATTTGGTACAAACTCACACCCAAAGAAAACAGGTCGGATGCACCTTCGATCTTCTTCCCGGCCAATTGCTCCGGTGACATAAAAGATGGGGTACCCAATACCATACCGGTTTTGGTTTTGCTCGAATCGGTGATACGCGCAATGCCGAAATCGGTTACCTTGGTCGTATCCGTATCGTAGTCATACATGATGTTGGCCGGTTTGATGTCGCGATGCACCACATTCTGTTTGTGTGCATAATCCAGCGCATCGGCAACGCGTGCGACTATACTCATCACCTTGGGTAAAGGCAGCAAATTATCCGGCTTGGTGTAGGGAACCAGATCTTTGCCTTTGAGGAATTCCATCGCAATAAAAGCCAGGTCATGCTCTTCGCCAGCATCGTACATTGTGACGATGTTGGGATGGTTCAAACGCCCTGCCGTTTCAGCCTCGCGAAAGAAACGGTCTTTCACATCCTGCAACTCGTTGGCCTCGAACTCTTGTGCCAGCGCCAAGGTCTTGATAGCCACAACACGGCCGATTTTCGGATCTTTGCCGAGATACACCACCCCCATCGCACCCTTGCCAAGCTCCCTCTCTATTTCATAACGTCCCAGCATCGGCTTGGACATACCCGCTTTGCCCAATACCATCGTACTGGCGTTACTCTTACCGGATGAACCACCAAGCATCACAGTTTCTGACATAGCCTTGGTCTGTGCCAGACGTACATCCAGATCGCGGAATTTGGCGTTGTACGCAGCCATATATTTGAACACCGACTCCGCTTTGTTGAATTGCCTCTTGCGCTCGAAGTCCAGCCCCAGGTTATAGAGCACCTCCATCAGACTGTCGTCTATCGGTACTTTACGGAACTTGTCGAATGCCATGTCCAGCTGCCCTTGACCCTGGAAAGCCAGCCCCAACATGCGATTGCTTTCAGCTGATTCAGCATCAGATCTCTGCTTGCTTTTTTCGGCGACCAGAAAACGTTTAGCATCAAGTACCAAATGCCCGGCCAGCAACAAAGCAGCTGGCAGCATCAGTTGCAGCCATATGGTATATACCGTCATCAGCACAAAGTGCGCACCCAATAACGCCGCAAACAATATGCCGGTCAAAGCTGCACCGATCGCTGCCTTCAGATGCGGCAACAGCACTACCAAGTACAGCGTAATAAACAAGAATATGCCAATTTCTGCCCATATGGCCCAGCTTGGCGAGACAAAGAAATCGCCTTTGAGGATGCTCGACACCGAATGCGCCAAGGTCAGGGCTGGTGCCATGCCAGAGGAAATAGGCGTTACCTGTAAAGAGCCTACGCCAGCCGCCGATGCGCCGATCAACACGATCTTGTCGCGATATTTTTCCGCCGGAATCTTGCCGGTTAATACATCATAAAATGAATCCACAGGAAAGGCCGGCCGCCCATTGATGTCCTTGTAAAAATAAGTATGCATCCGCAAAGCCGAGTCAGTAGTGATTTTCTGATTACCCAGTTGCACACCATCGCCGAGATTGACGTGTATATCTTTGGGCTCGAGATTGAGGCTCTTGGCTGCCAGCATCAGCGACAGCGATGGATAGTATTGATTGTAATATCCCACCACCAGCGGTTCGGTGCGCACCGCGCCGTCTACATCCGGATCGCTGTTAAGGTGTCCGATGGCCGACGCCTTGCTACCCAACAACGGGATTGGCGACAACACACCTTTCGACAGTATCGGCAACTTGGCAGAACCACCGGCATCATTCACATTCATGAGATTGTTGCGCAACACATAGTCCGGCAACGCCTGATCGGGTTTGCCTTGCGGCTCGCCCAACTCGAAAAACATCGCCAGCAAGACATCGTTTGCCTTAGCGATACTTTCACTGAGCTTCTGGTCGTTATCGAGATTCGTCGCAGCTTCCTGCAACAGCGCATTAAGCTGAGCCAGCTCGGCTTGCTGTGCGGGGCCTTTTGTTTCTTTAAGTTTTGAATTGCCGAGCAATTCGGCTATCTTGTAGATATAACCCAGTCCGGCATCTACCTGAGGTTCGAAGAAAAATGCGGTATAGCCGATTACCTTGGCATGCCCTGCCTTCAAGACATCCAGCATCTGCGCATGTATCGCGCGAGGCCACGGCCATCGCCCAAGATTGGCGATGCTTTGCTCATCGATTGCGATCACCGCTATCTTGTCGCTCGGAATCCGCGAGGAGGCCAAAACGCCCAAGTCGTAGGCCTTGCGCTCCAGACTCTGCATCAGATCGCTATTGGCACCAAGCAAAAATACCAATGCAACCAGCAAACTTGCGAACCAGTCCTTTTGCCAAAACAGCCACTTATTCATGCTACCCCCTGATGCCTGTTGTCGAGCCTGATGCATGATGTCAAATGAATAGTGGCTCGGATATTAATATATTTCCCAACAACGTACCACAATCCTATAGATTTATTACGAATAATCAAAAATCAAATAGGCTGTCAGAAAAATACAGAGGATTTTATTTTTTATTTAACCAGCAACACCGGACAACTTGTCAGATGCAACACCTTGTTCACCACCGATCCCAGCAACAATGTTTGCAGTCCACTCTCCCCCTGTCTACCCATAACTATCTGATCCACCTTTTGCTCATTTGCGTATTGCACGATCGCTTCAGCCGGTGTGCCGATACTGATGTGATATTGGTAAGGTAACGCGGCGGTATCAAAAGCAACTCGCGCCGATTTCAGTGCTGCCATGCCTTGTTCGCGATAATAATCATTGATTGTTTCTTGATTGATGAAAAACTTGACGTTGCCCGACGCCACATTCCACTGCACATTCAGCAGCGACAATTGCGGTACATCCTTCAATTCGCCGACATACTTGATCACATGGTCGATCGCTCGTTGCGAGTTGGCCGAACCATCTACCGGAATTAATATCTTCATCATCCCCCCTTAAGATTTATAGTCCGAGTTGGGTGATTGATCGCCCACCCTTAGTTGAACCGTTTCATCCACCAGATCGATCACCTCAAGCTTAACCGCCATGCGCAACACCAGCCATCTGCCAACCACCAGCACCAGCACGGTGCAGAAGACCGGAATCAGCCAGTGCAGATAATGGCGCGGCTCTACCAGCGGTTCAAAGAGCGCTTCACCAACCAACATTTCGCCCGCCACATAGCCCAGCAGGGCTCCACCGGCATAAATAATAAAAGGGAAGCGATCGATCAGCTTGAGCACCAGCTGACTGCTCCACATGATCAGCGGAATGCTGATCAGCAAGCCGAATAACAGCAGCCACACATTACCCTTGGCCGCTGCCGCCACGCCCAACACGTTGTCCAGACTCATCACGAGGTCAGCGATGAGGATGGTCTTGATTGCTCCCATCAGCTTTGTGTCGGCCTGTATGCTGTCAACACCCTGATCTTCCTCGGGCACGATCAGCTTGATACCTATCCACAGCAACAACAGCGCGCCAACCAGCTTGAGATAAGGCAACGCAAGCAAATTGACGGCAAACATAGTCAGTATTACGCGCAATACAATCGCGCCCCCCACGCCGAACAGAATACCCTTCTTGCGCAGCTCAACTGGCAGATTGCGACACGCGAGCGCGATCACCACCGCGTTGTCGCCGGAGAGCAGCAGGTTGATCACGATGATCTTGAACACATCCACCCAGAATTGGGTAGTGGAAAACATTTCTAACATTTTTTCTCTTTCAACCTTTTAGCACTTTTTGCATCGTGCGTCCCATCTCGGCCGGATTGCGCGTGATGTGCACGCCGCACTCCTCCATCACCGCCAGCTTGTCTTCGGCACCGCCTTGCCCGCCGGAAATGATCGCGCCCGCATGTCCCATTCGCTTACCTGGCGGCGCAGTGACACCCGCGATAAAACCGACCACCGGTTTCTTCATGTTACCCTTGATCCAGCGCGCGCATTCCTCCTCGTCGCTGCCGCCGATCTCGCCAACCATGATCACCGCATCGGTTTCCGGGTCGTCGTTGAACAGCTTCATCACATCCAGATGCTTCAAGCCATTGATAGGATCGCCGCCGATACCGACACAGGATGACTGCCCAAGGCCCAGCGCGGTGAGCTGGCCGACCGCCTCATAAGTCAGCGTGCCGGAACGCGACACCACGCCGATGCGCCCTTTCTTGTGGATGTGACCGGGCATGATGCCGATCTTGATCTCGTCCGGCGTGATCAGACCGGGACAATTCGGCCCGATCAGCAGCGTGCGCTTGCCCTGCATCCTGTAGCGCGTGCGCAACATGTCATGCACCGGAATCCCCTCGGTGATACAGATCACCAAATCCAGATCTGCCTCCACCGCCTCATCAATCGCTGCAGCCGCGCCCGATGGTGGCACGTAGATCACCGACACCGTGGCTCCTGTTGCTGCCTTGGCATCGCGCACCGAGGCATACACCGGAATATCTTCGAACAATTCGCCGGCTTTTTTCGGATTCACCCCGGCGACAAAGCATTTCGCCCCGTTAGCATAGGCTTTGCAATTCACGGTGTGAAACTGGCCGACCTTGCCGGTCATGCCCTGCGTCATCACTCTGGTATTTTTATCAATAAGAATAGACATCATGCACCTCTTGCTGCGGCAACAACTTTTTGTGCCGCGTCCGCCATGTCACTGCCGGAGATGATGGGCAGTCCCGATTCAGCCAGAATCTTTTTACCCATTTCGACATTGGTACCTTCCAGACGTACCACCAGCGGAACTTTCAAATGCACTTCGCGCGCCCCTGCAACCACGCCTTCGGCGATCACATCGCAGCGCATGATGCCGCCGAAAATATTCACAAGGATCGCCCTCAATTTCGGATTCTTCAACATCAGCTTGAATGCCTCGGTGACTTTTTCTTTGCTCGCCCCGCCTCCCACATCAAGGAAATTCGCAGGGCTGCCGCCATACAGCTTGATGATGTCCATCGTCGCCATCGCCAAGCCCGCGCCATTCACCAGGCAGCCGATGTCGCCATCAAGCGAGATATAACTCAGATCGAATTTCGAGGCTTCAATTTCAGCGGGATCCTCTTCTTCCAGATCTCGGTACGCAACGACTTCGGGATGACGGTACAGCGCATTGCTGTCGAAATTGAATTTGGCATCCAGTGCAATCACACGACCATCAGCGGTCAGTGCCAGCGGATTGATCTCGGCGAGCATCGCATCCTTCTCCACGAAGGCACGATACAAACCTTGCATGCAAGCACGCGCTTGTGTCAGAGCCGCAGCAGGAATGCCGATGTCGCGTGCAACAGCATCGGCTTCGGCATCGCGCAAACCCGCCACCGGATCGATCCACACCTTATGTATCTTTTCCGGGGCGCGCGCGGCAACCACTTCGATCTCCATGCCGCCCTCGCTGCTCGCCAGCAACGCCACACGCTGCCTGCTGCGGTCTACCACCATGCCGAGATAATATTCCTTGACGATCTGAGCGCCTTCTTCTATCAGCAGGCGGCGCACCACTTGGCCTTCCTTGCCGGTCTGGTGTGTGACCAGATGCATGCCCAATATTTGCTGCGCGGCACTGCGCACTTCATCGAGCGACTTCGCTACCTTCACCCCGCCGCCTTTGCCGCGTCCGCCCGCATGTATCTGCGCCTTCACCACCCACACCGCGCCGCCCAATTGCCGCGCCGCTGCCATCGCCTCATCGACACTGAAGCACGCCGTCCCGCGTGGAGTCGGCACACCGAATTGGCGCAATATTTCTTTACCTTGGTATTCGTGAATTTTCATAATATTTGATCGCTTGAACGAAACGTGCGCAGCAATCGCGACATAATCGCAATCTTACCGAATTGTTAGCGGCTAAGCTGGAAATCGTGCGTCGTAATCCAGGTGGAGAAGAATGCCTGATCAACAGGAATACTTTGCATCGTTGGGAGAAAGACCTACTAGCCCAATATCGGGGCAATGAAGGAGATGAATTCGTCAATAATAAGTTCCTCATGACCTGCATCCCTCATTTCCCACTTGATTGTGTTAAGCAGTTTCGCTTTTTTGTAAATATTCAATTTATGATTAGACGAGAAAGTACGGATGCGAATAACCAGTCCATCAAATTTCTTCTGATAGGTCTGCGCCGGAATCGCTTTCCCTTTTTGATCCGAAGGGGGAAAAAGAATGTTTAGTTCGCGGACAACTTCCTGTGCAAACAAGACCGCATCACCAGCATCGAACCAATCAAGTATCATGTTGTTACTCCGTGCATAATTTCTGAAACAAAAGAATAGTGCTTGGCAATAGTCGGACGACTTGGTCCAAATTTTTTATGTAATTATTCTAAACTGAGTACAGACGAAATCAGTTTAGCAAAAATCATCCCGAAAAGGTGGAAAGGTTACTAGAGTGGGAATATTTGATCGGCTCCGCTCTGCCGGACAAACTGTGGCAAACGGCACTGGGGTCAGAGCAGCAACCTCCGAACAGGACGCGACTCGTTTGATCGAACAAGGCCATGCTCTTGAGGCCGAGGGCAAGCTAGATGAGG
>JANXXH010000024.1 GCA_025350705.1 Gallionella sp. | reverse complement strand
AATCAGGTAAAAACCTGGTCCACGAAAAACACGAAAAGCACGAAATGAAAATCTCAATACAATCTTGGATGGCGTTTGACAGACACTGTGCAAGAGATTCGATACGTGAAACTGTTTTTTTAGTTCGTCTTTATTTTCGTGCCTTTCGTGATTTTCGTGGACAATGGTTTTGTCAAATATGAAACTCGCTGACACACTTCAATTTGCCACCGGCAGTTTGCGCGGCAGCCCCATGCGCACGCTGTTGATGATGCTGGCGATGTCCATCGGCGTGGCGGCGGTGGTGGTGCTCACCGCTCTCGGCGAAGGAGCGCGGCGTTATGTGATCAATCAATTCTCTTCGCTGGGCACCAATCTTGTCATCGTGTTGCCGGGGCGCACCGAGACGGCGGGCATAGGCCCCGGCATGTTGATCGGACAGATCCCGCGCGAGATTTCGCTGGATGATGCTGAGGCGGTCTTGCGCAGCAGCGCAGTGAAACGCATCGCGCCGCTGACCGTCGGTTCTGCGATGCTTTCGCGCGACGCGCTGAATCGCGAAGTGGTCGTGCTTGGTTCGACCTCTGATCTGCTGGAAGTACGCCATATGAGCATAGGTCTCGGCAAATTTCTGCCGCCCGGTGACATCCACGAGAGCGCTTCGGTGTGCGTGCTGGGCAACCAGATCAGGCGCGAGTTGTTCGGGAACGAGCAGGCCGTGGGGCAGTGGGTGCGGCTCGGCGACCGGCGTTTTCGCGTCATCGGCGTGATGGCTTCACAGGGTGAATCGATGGGGATGCGCACCGACGAGCTGGTGATCGTGCCGGTGGCATCCGCGCACCAGTTGTTCAACACCTCGGGCCTGTTCCGCATTCTGATCGAGGCGAAGAGCCGCGACGTGATCGAGCAGGCCAAGCACGATGCCGAGGAGATCATGTTCCAGCGCCACAGCGGCGAGAAGGATGTGACAGTGATCACGCAAGATGCCGTGCTCGCCACCTTCGACCGGATACTCACCGCGCTGACCATGGCCGTGGGCGGCATCGCCGCGATCAGCCTGGCCGTGGCGGGCGTGCTGATCATGAATGTGATGCTGATCGCCGTGGCGCAACGAGTCAAGGAGATCGGCCTGCTCAAGGCGCTGGGCGCGCCGGGCAGCCAGATACGCACCTTGTTCTTCGCCGAGGCAGCGCTGCTCTCGAGCATCGGCAGCGTGGCAGGGCTGGTGCTGGGTTATGCAGGGAGCATCATCATCGGGCAGATATATCCCAGCCTGCCGGTGTCTCCTCCGTGGTGGGCGGTGCTGGCGGCTTGCGCGACTGCGCTGGGCACCGGAATATTATTCAGCGTGTGGCCTGCGCGACGCGCGGCAAGGCTTGATCCGGTGACGGCGTTGGCGGGAAGGTAAAAATTATGTTGTTACCTGATCTTATCAAACTCACCACCTCCAGCTTCCTCTCATACCGGATGCGCAGCTTTCTCACCGGGCTGGGTATCGCCATCGGCATCACGGCGGTGATCCTGCTGACTTCTATCGGCGAAGGCTTGCATCAGTTCGTGCTCGCGGAGTTCTCGCAGTTCGGCACCAACATCATCACAGTTCAGCCGGGCAAGACGCAGACGCAGGGTGGTAACGTTGGCGTGCTCGGCTCGGTGAGGCCGCTGTCGCTGGACGACGCGGATGCATTGCGCCACTTGCCTTATGTCGAGCACGTCAATGTCAGTGTGGCAGGCAATGCGGAGGTGCGCGCCAACGGCAAGGCTCGGCGCACCATGGTGCTGGGAGAAGGCCGCGAATTTGCCGGCGCGTTCACGATGAAGGTGCAGAGCGGCACATTCTGGCCTGACGATGACAACGAACAGGCTCGCGCTCTGGTTGTGCTCGGCGCAAAAGTTAATCGGGAGTTGTTTGCCGGACTGAATCCGCTCGGCAGCTATTTGCGCATCGGCGGGCAGCGCTTCCGCGTGATCGGCGTGATGGAGCCGAAAGGACAGATCCTCGGCATGGACCTCGATGACACCGTGTTCATTCCGGCGGCGCGCGCGATGGAACTGTTCAACCGTCCCGGCCTGATGGAAATGCAGGCAAGCTACCATGCTAGTGCCGATGTAGATGTGGTGATACGCGCGATCAAGGAGCGCCTGATCGAGCGGCACGGGCGCGAGGACTTCACCATCATTTCTCAGGAGCAGGCGCTCGATGTGCTGAGCTCGGTGCTTGATGTCCTCACCTTTGCCGTCGGCGCGCTGGGCGGTATCTCGCTGCTGGTCGGGGCAGTGGGCATCCTCACCATCATGACCATGGCTGTTACCGAGCGTACTTCGGAGATCGGCCTGCTGCGCGCGCTGGGTGCGCAGGAGCGACAAGTGCTGATATTGTTTCTGGGTGAGGCGATGCTGCTGTCCGCGCTGGGGGGGTTTGCCGGATTGGCATTGGGTGTCGGCATCGCACAGGGTTTGCATCTGCTATTTCCCGCGCTGCCAGTGCACACGCCGTGGCTGTTCGCGGTGGTCGCCGAACTGACTGCGATCAGCATAGGCCTCGCGGCAGGCGTGACGCCTGCGATGCGCGCGGCGAGACTCGATCCGGTTGAAGCTTTGCACGCGGAATGACATGTAACAAACCATGACAACGAAGATCACTTTGCGTTGCGACATCTTCTGCAACGTCATCGATAATTACGGCGACATCGGCGTGTGCTGGCGGCTGGCGCGGCAACTGGCGAACGAGCATGGCCTCGCGGTGAGATTGTGGGTGGATGATTTGAGCAGCTTGGTCAAGCTGTGTCCGGAAGTGGTTGTGACAGATGAGAAGCAAAAGTGTCGCGGTGTGGAAGTATGTCTGTGGAGCAAGAGCTTTCCAGATATACAGCCTGCCGGTCTGGTGATCGAGGCATTCGCCTGCAAGTTGCCGCAGAGTTACATCGAAGCGATGGCAGCGCAAGAGAAGAAGTCCATCTGGATCAATCTGGAATATCTTTCGGCGGAGGCGTGGGTCGAGAGCCATCACAAATTGCCTTCGCCGCATTCGACCTTGCCTCTGACCAAATACTTCTTCTTTCCTGGATTTACCAGGCGGACGGGCGGCTTGCTGTTGGAGCGTAACCTGTTGACGCAGCGCGATGCATTTCAGAACGATGTGGAGCAGCAGCAGGTTTTCTGGCGATCCATCGGCATGAAAATGCCTTCGCCAGAGATATTGAAAGTCTCCTTGTTCGCTTATGAAAATTCCGCACTGCATGGTTTGTTCGATGTGTGGGCGAGTGGCGCGCAGCCTTTGCTGTGTCTGGTGCCGGAAGACCGCATCCTGCCGCAGGTAGGGCAGTATTTTGGTGATACGGCGTCATGCATAGGCAAATCTTATTCTCGCGGCAACCTGCGAGTTCGCGTGCTGCCTTTTGTCGAGCAGGAACGCTACGATGAACTTCTGTGGGCATGCGATGTCAATTTTGTCCGCGGTGAAGATTCATTTGTTCGCGCGCAGTGGGCGGGGAAGCCGTTCATTTGGCAAATATACCCGCAGCATGACGAGGTGCACTTGAAAAAACTGCAAGCCTTCCTCATGTTGTACAGCGATCAACTTAGCCGACCTGCAAGCCAAGCGGTAGATGGTTTGTGGCGGGTGTGGAATCCTTTGATAGGCTCAGGACACGCTGTTTCGATGAAGATAGGGCAGGCATGGTTATCTTTCGTTGCGGCGCGCGGCGAACTGGATAAGCACGCACAGCATTGGGCGCGGCAATTGGCCGAAAACAATCTGGCTTTGAATTTGCTGGATTTTTGCGTAGAAATCGGTAGAATGCGCGCCTTGGAAAAAGAAGGGCAGTAAATATGAAAACAGCACAAGAACTTCGCGCGGGTAACGTCATTAATGTGAGTGGCGAGCCGATGGTTATTTTGAAAGCCGAATACAGCCGTTCCGGCCGTAACGGCTCGGTGGTCAAGATGAAGATGAAAAATCTGCTGACTGATTCTGCAAAAGAAACCGTATATAGCGCCGACGACAAATTCGACCAGATCATGCTGGACCGCAAAGAAGTGAATTACTCCTATTTTGCTGATCCTATGTATGTGTTCATGGATGGCGAATACAATCAGTATGAGATCGAAGCGGAGTGCATGGGCGACGCGATCAACTATCTCGAAGACAGCATGCCGTGCGAAGTGGTGTTCTACAACGACAGGGCGATCTCGGTCGAGTTGCCCAACACCATCGTGCGCGAAGTCATTTATACCGAGCCTGCAGTGCGCGGCGACACTTCCGGCAAGGTGATGAAGCCGGCCAAGATCAATGGCGGATTCGAATTGCCGGTTGCGGCCTTCGTCGAGATCGGCGACAGGATAGAGATCGATACCCGTACCAACGAATACAAGAAACGCGCTTAGTCGCAGCTATTTTATTCAAAGAAAAGGCCAGCCGCGAGGTTGGCCTTTTTTGTTGCGGGCATTGGTGTGGTATTACATGTCGAGTGATGAGCTCGCTTAAGCGAGCTCATCATAAGAGATCAGACCTTCTGATTTCTTGACGATTCCTCCACGTTTCAACATGGAGCGATGCTCTGCCTTGTTAAGTGCAGTTATCGTGGCCAGGTAAGCCATATTTTTTTCGATGGCCTCCAAGTAGTAATTGTTTTCGACGCCGAACCAGTCCTTGAAGTGAAATGCCAATTTGGTGTAAACGCCACTGTAATTTTCGTCGAGTTTTTTCCGTGTGGCTACGTAAAAATACCGGGTTTTATTCAGCAGGTCGTGTACGTTCTGGTAGCCACCGAAATGGGCCTCCTTGAATTCCAGATACAGGAACAGCAATTTTTCCAGATAGGTGCGGTCGGCCATTTGACCCGTCAGGTCGGCGGATCCGACTATCATTCCGATCAGTTCAGTGCGCTTGTCGGGAAAATTGATTTCAGATATGTCTACTGCAGGATCAGTACAACGGAGGATGAATTCCATCGGTGTTGCCAATTTTGGCTCGTAGCCTTTGCCGATAATATAGCTCTGTACGAATTTAATACCCCGGCTGACATGGCTGCGAGTGTACTGCGCACCTGTGCCGCTATCTTCGCCAAACTGCTGTGCATAACCGACATCATGCATCATCGCTGCGATCAGGATGATAGTTATTTCATCGTCAGTCAGACGTGTGCCTGAAAGATGCATGCCATGCATCAACCTTGCTGTGCACATCAGTACATCCAGCATGTGGCGGAGATCGTGGTACAGCGTTTTGATGGAGCAGTAACCGGGATATTCCCCCCGGAACAATCTCAATATGTCATTAAAGCAAGTACGGGAAATGGAAAAATCATATGAAGGGTTGATACGCATGACAATCTCCGATGCCTTGACCCATACCTCTTCAGGATTGTCATTGGCGAAGAGACTATTGATCTCACTGAATGTTGGATGATACTTCATGGGCGAATCTATTCCTCAAGTCGGGACATTCAGGAGTAAATAATACGCTGATTTTGCGTTTGGGCAATTCCTTGAAACGGGCCAGGCTATTTTTTATTTTCTTTGCCTTGCTGGTTGCTGGCTTTCAAACTTTCCCAGCTCGCCTTTTGCTTTTCCATAAGCTGTTCCATTGATTGATGTGATACTTGCTCACAAGAATGCAGAGCATCCATAGTGGTTGCGGCCTGCACACAGGATTTTTCCTGTTGAAGCACATTCAGCCTGCCCTCAAGTCCCTGCAGTTTGACTTCTTTGAGTTTTGCCAGTCGCTGCGGGTCGTTACCGCCATCCGCGTATGCGCTGAGGGGTGGTGCAATCAGCACGCCGATAGTAACCAGTATGATATTCAGAGTTGTCTTTTTCATTTGAATTTCCCTGTAAGTTTGCAGCGCCGGGCTGGTAGCTGCTGTCATCGTCTTGCGTGCCTGAGATCTATCCAACAGCAAGAATGCGCACGCTACACCTCGGTGGGTAGATGGTCAATATGTGGGTATAGCCGACGATATCCGGCTTTATATCTCAGCTCTTGAGGACTGATGAGAATATTTCAGCGATGACTCAGTCGGCGGCTGGTGTCTTGATTTCTTCCTGGTGGTGCCGGCTTTGCTCTTCCATCACCAGCAGCGACAATTCTTTCTTGAGATCGTTGAACTCGGCTGAACTGGGGTCGCGGGGATGTGGCATCGTGACGCTGACATCTTTCTTGATCGTGCCGGGGCGATAGGTCATGACGACTATGCGGTCGGCAAGGTAGATGGATTCTTCGATGCTGTGGGTTACAAAGATGATGGTCTTCTTGAATTCCATCCAGATGCGCAACAACTCGTCCTGAAGATTGCGCCGCGTGAGCGAATCGAGCGCGCCGAACGGGTCGTCCATCAGCATGATGGGTGAATCGAGCGCCAGCACGCGGGCGATGGCTACGCGCTGGCGCATGCCGCCCGACAAATCTTTCGGGTAACGGTCACGGAAGTCCTGCAAGTTCAGCATTTTCAGCAGCGCATCTACTTTCTCTTTTATCTGCGCCTTGGGCTGTTTCTGAATCTCGAGACCAAAGGCGATGTTCTTCTCCACCGTCATCCACGGAAACAGCGCATATTCCTGAAACACCATGCCGCGATCCGGCCCGGGTGATTGCACAGGGTTGCCATCTACGAGAATCTCGCCCGTAGTTGGCAACGAGAATCCGGCGACGGCATTGAGCAAAGTGGATTTGCCGCAGCCGGAAGGACCGAGCAGGCAGATGAATTCTCCAGAGGCTATGCTCAGATTGATATCTTCCAGCGCCACCACTTCACGGTCGCCACTGCTGAACACTTTGCCTGCTTGGCTGATACGGATGTGTGGCTGCACGGTCATTTGCTTTCGATGCCGCGATGCCACTTGAGCAAATAATTGTTGAGGCGGTTCATGCCGGTGTCGATGGCCAGCCCGAGCAGGCCGATGCTGAACATGCCGGCGATGATCTTGTCCGACCAGAAAAATTCGCGCGCTTCCAGTATGCGGTAACCGAGGCCGTTGTTGACCGCGATCATCTCCGCGACGATCACCACAATAAAAGCGGTGCCAACGCCGATGCGAGCACCGGTCAGGATGTAGGGCGTGGCAGCCGGCAATATCACGCGCAGAAACATCATGGTCTGGCTCGCACCCAAGCTGCGCGCAGCGCGGATATAGATGCTATCGACATGACGCACTCCGGCGATGGTATTCATCAGGATAGGGAAAAATGCGCCGATAACAATCAGGAAAATCGCCGGGGGGTTGCCCAAGCCAAACCACAGGATGGACAGCGGAATGAAAGCAATCGGCGGAATCGGACGAAGCACCTGGATCAGGGGATTGAACAGTTGGTAGATGCGATCATTCGCACCCATCATCAGCCCCAGCGGCAATGCCATAGACGCGCCGACAAGGAAACCTACCACCACACGATAGAGGCTGGAATAGGCATCGCGAATCAGCTCGCCGGAAAAGATCCATGCGAGATAACCCGATTTCGCCGCATTGTAAGCCTCCATCGGCATCAGGTATTCCCACCACTTCGCCAGCACCGCAGTGGGTGTCGGCAGAATCTGTGGATTGACGATCGCATGCGAAGACAGCCATTGCCATACCGCCAGCACCGCAATCGGAACTAGAAAACCTTGCAGGTTGCCGACTATTTTTTCCCGAAAGGAATTTTTCACCTGTGCATGCGCCGACTTATTTGACCTTCAACTCTTTCTTGGCCTTGTCGAGCAGGTCGAGGCGCACCCAGTCTTTTGCCTGAGGAGTGTTGGTCATTTTGCCGACGCCGTATTGCTTCATCAGGTCGGCGGTCACCTGAACGTGGTCGAGCGTAACGTCATAGGTGAACGAGGCATTGCTCATCGCATCCTGATAATCTTCGCTGCTGATCTGGTTCTTGAACATCTGCTCGCGCACATACTTTTCTGCCAGTTTGGGATCGTTCTGGAATGTCCGTGTCGCTTCCACGAACAGCCTGAGCACCCGTTCGGCCACATCTTTTTTCTCGTTATATATTTTCTCGGTCATCACCAGTGCGCGCACCGGCTCGCCCAGTGGAGTATCGTAAGGTTTCAGCACCTCGACACCATAGCCCTTGTTGATCGCCTGCGAAGACTGTGGCTCGGACTGGCACATCGCGTCGATATTTTTTTGCATCAGCGCCTGGTTCAAGTCGGCGAACGGCATGAAGAATATCTGCACGTCTTTGCCGGGCTGATCGGACCAGGTCAGGTTATACTTGGCCAGTTCGGCGGCAAGCAGCAGCTCCTGCGCACCACCGCGCGCCACGCCTACTTTCTTGCCTTTGAGGTCGGCCACCGACTTGATGTTCAGGTCGGGGCGGGCAACGATGCGCGCTCCGCCCTTGGCAAAACCTGCTACGACGTAGATCGGAACACCGCTGGAACGCCCGGCCACGGCTGCATCAAGCGCGCTCGCCGCGATATCGATCTCACCGGCAATCACAGCGGGCAAAATGTCGAGCCCTTTGGCAAACACGCGCTCTTCGATCTGCAAATTGTATTTGGATGCGATCTCTTTCATGTAGGAAACTGCCCCGTAATGGGCGAACTTGAGATTGCCCAGCCTGACCACATCCGGCGCAGCCTGTACACTAAGTGTAAAAAATAATGCGGATACCAGCAAAAGTAATTTTGAAGTTTTCATGGGGACCTCCTGATAGAATTCGAAAAGAAGAACTTGAAACAAATGCGCTTAGCGCTGCCAATAAAGATTATACCTTTATGTGCTACAGAGGCTTTGCCCGTTCGTACTGAGCCGGCCACTTCACATCCACGCCCAATTTGTGCGCCGCATGCAGCGGCCAGTAAGGATCGCGCAGCAGTTCTCTCGCAAGGAAGACTACGTCAGCCTGGCCAGTCACAATGATCTGCTCGGCCTGTTCCGCCTCAGTGATCAGGCCGACGGCTCCAACGGCGATCCCCAGTTCCTTCCGGATGGCGGCAGCGAAAGGTGTTTGATAGCCGGGGCCAGCCGGAATCTTTGCATCATGAACCAATCCGCCGCTGGAGCAATCGATTAGATCGACGCCAACACCTTTCAACAAGCGGCAAAGTTGCAGCGATTGTTCCAAGTCCCATCCGCCCTCAACCCAATCAGTCGCGGAGATGCGCACAAACAAAGGCAGATGCTGCGGCCACACTTCGCGTACTGCGCGCGCTACCTGCATCGGCAGACGTGCGCGGTTTTCCAGACTGCCGCCGTAAGAATCTTTGCGATGATTGCTGAGTGGCGACAAAAATTGATGCAGCAAATAGCCGTGGGCCATGTGGATCTCCACTACATCGAAACTTGCGTCCAAACTGCGCTTGGCAGCAGCGACAAAAGCAGCCACGATATTGTCCAACTCAGCCACCGAAAGTTCGCGTGGCTGTGGCGAATCTGGGGAGAATGGAATGGAGCTTGGTGCAACCACCTGCCAGCCGCCATTTTGCGGAGTCAACGCATCGCGGCTAAGCCAGGGTGCATCGACGGAAGCCTTGCGCCCCGCATGGGCAAGCTGAATGGCAGGCACCGCGCCCTGTTCGCGGATGAAGTGTGCGATCGGTGCCAGCGCCTCGGCGTGGCGATCAGACCACAGACCCATATCGTAAGGAGAGATACGGCCATCGGGTACAACCGCAGTGGCCTCCACCATTACTAGACCGGCTCCACCGACAGCGCGGCTGCCTAAGTGAACCTGATGCCAGATATTCGCCATGCCGTCATGCGCCGAGTACTGGCACATAGGGGAAACGAAGATCCGGTTCTTGAATTCCAATTCGCGCAACTTGAAGCGCGAGAACAACTTGCTCATTTTTAACTCCTGAAAGTGCTTCCTTAGGCTGAAAAATATTACTCTGAGTTTCTAAGCATGTGGAAAGAGAACACCTTAACATTACATTAAGGCATAACAAAAATTATCCAATCATGGAGAAAAGCATGCGATCTGAACATTCGACTCATTGTATTGCAATAATCCATGCTAAATTTTAGTAAACTGTCAATGTTCTGGAAGAAATAATTATTTCATGGTTATTGCCAGAGCTGACGATGCGGTTTATCGTGTGTAGGTGAACATTTTGATGTTGATCTTGATGGTATTGATTGAGCCTTGAGCTGATTGAATTGTAGGATTTGCAGGGGAAGGGAAAAATGTTCCGTAATATTTTGTTAATCGTTGGTTTCCTGATCATCATCGGTGGCGCTGCATTTATATATTTCGATCCTCTCGACATGGACATTCTGGGCCTGAAACCGGCTCCTCCGGTTGCCACACCTAAAGTGCCACCCCATATTGCTGCACGTGCTGCAAAACCACCCGTGGTTCAACCCCAAGTGGCAGTTGCACCCGCTCCAGTGTCTGCTCCGGCAGCGGCACCTAGTCAAGCGTCTGCACCCGTGGCGGTAACGGCACAAGTATCCGCTCCCGCAGCAGCGCCAACTCAAGCCGCAAAACCTGTAGCGCCAACGCCTGCGGCAACTCCGCGCGTTGTAACACCGCCTGTTGAGAAACCGGGCCTGGTTTCTCCACCCCCATCAATTGTCGTTAAAAATATCAAGGCCGGAAATAAATTATCCAAACATGGCAAGCTACCTGCTAACAAACCAGCTATCAACCAATCGGCCATCAGTAAACCAGACAGACCTAAAAATTTGGATCTAAGACATTGCCTTGAGCTGGAAAGCGCACAAGCGATTGCAAAATGTGCGGGTGAGTAAACGTGGCAACTCCGCCGCTTGAGGCACGGCACCAGCCCTCTGGATTGAACCGGGAGTTCAATGGCAGTCGGTTGGCGTTTTCAGATTATGTGGCGCGCAATCGGGACATGCTCAGCTTGGCACACACCGGTGTTGTCGATCTGAAAAAAATTGTCGACGGCAATGCGCCGTTCGAATTGCTTCCACCAGCCGGTTTTCCAGCCGGTCAGCAAAAAACCTATCGTCGCGGCGTGTTGCTCACGCATGGACTGAGCGACTCCCCTTATTCAATGCGTCATCTGGCGGCGTTCTTTCAGCAGAATGGCTTTCGTGTCATGGCGGTATTGTTGCCTGGACATGGCACGCAGCCGGGGGACTTGCTTGAGGTGACCTGGCAGGAGTGGGCCAAGACGGTAGCTTTCGGCACATATAAACTTGCCGAGGAGGTCGATGAAGTCTATCTGGCGGGATATTCCACTGGCGCGACGCTGAGTATTTACCACAGTCTGCGCGACAAGCAGGTGCGTGGTCTGTTCCTGTTTTCGCCTGCACTCCAGATTACGCGGTGGGCTGCGTTGGCGAATCTGCACAAGCTGTATAGCTGGCTGATGCCGTCAACCCGGTGGGTAGACATCATGCCTGATCTGGATATCTATAAGTATGAATCCTTCACGAAGAATGCCGCGGGCCAGATGTATGCGTTGACTCGTGAACTCAGTGTTCAATTGCAGAAGGCCTATTTTAATGGACGGGGGTTGGATATACCTGTGTTCATCGCTGCCAGTGCAGATGACAAGACCGTCAAAATATCCGCCACACTGGGATTCATCGTGCGCGCGCGTCATCCGTCCAATAGGCTGGTGTTATACACCACCGAACCGGAAAATTTTCCGCCTGGCATTCCACCTGAAAAAATGGAGTTGGTGAACAGCGCGGTTCCCGGGCAGAAAATATTAAGCTCCGCACACACGGCTATCGTGATGCCACCCGAAGATGGGCATTATGGTGCGGCGGGGGAGTATTCGAATTGCATGCATTATTATCCTGACGATATGGAAAAATATGCTGCCTGCATCCAACATCCCGAACAGGATTTTCAGGGCGAGGTGACTGGGGAAAACCTTAACGCTGGTATTCTGCGGCGCCTGATGTACAACCCGAATTTTGCAGGGCTAAAAGTTTCGATGCGACGATTTATTGATAAATTGTAGCAGTCGCGATTAAGTTGTCTACGAACTCCCAGAAATAAAATCCCGGCGGATTGGCCGCCGGGGTTGGTGGGGAAGTGGCGATTATTTGCCCGGATGTCCCATTTTTTCGTGGTGCTCCATTTTGTCATGATCATGATCTTCCTTCTTGCCTTCTTTGTGGTGCTTGTCCTTCTTATGCTTGGCCTTGGCATCGTCGCGTTTTTCTTCGACCTTGGCCTCATTCTTCTGCAGTTGCTCAGATGCGTTCTTCAGTCCTTGGTTAGGAAGGTCGCTCAGGTTTTTGTTTACGCTGGCTGCGCCCTGGGACACTGGCTGTTTTGGCGCATCAGCAGCGTAGGCAACGGAAATAGAAGCAAACAACAATGCGGATACAATATGGGCTAACTTGATCATGAAAAACTCCTTAGGGTTGGTTAATATCAGGTGGCCGGCTCGCAAGAATATGAACTTGCCACGCCGCCATTAACGCATTAACCACGCGAGTGGTTAACACGCAACCGACGAACGGTAAAATGGACAATTAAAGGAAGCCTTTAAGCAACTGGTTGATCGAAGGTCGCGAAGGTGGCAACAGCGGATATCTGGAATGAGTATAGAATATATAGGATATTAATCTGACAGATAGTATCAGAACAATTGGTGATGGCGACTGATCAAGCCAACGAATGACCCGATCCTGCTGTTCCGTTCGCAGGCGTATGCAGTCTCGTTTTTCAAGCAGCCTGGAGGGGTTTAACGGTCTGTATTCGAAGTCCGGATTAGTGACTCATTCATTGGCGTTTCGGATTGAAACTTACCATTCATGAGCAGCAAGTTTTTGCCACGAGTAGATATTGATACCTCGCATTGTTATAGCGGGACATAAGAATAGACCAGCCACATGTACTACGGGGAAAAGTTCAATGCCTTAACTCATCTCGTCGGAGCCATGCTTGCGCTTGCCGGCTCCGTCGCGCTCATCGTACTGGCTGCACAGGACGGCGACCCATGGAAGCTGGTGAGCGTTTCGATTTATGGTGTGACGTTAGTATTGCTTTACAGTTTCTCTGCGCTCTACCATAGCCTGCAGGGACGCGCCAAGAAAATCCTGCGGGAGTTGGATCACCACAGCATCTATCTGCTCATCGCAGGCAGTTACACACCATTCTGCTTGGTGACATTGCGCGGTCCTTGGGGTTGGTCGCTGTTCGGTGTGGTGTGGGGTCTTGCCGCGCTCGGTAGTTTGCAGGAGCTGTGGCTCAAGAGCGGAGCGCGAATACTGTCAGTGGTGATCTACGTCGTGATGGGTTGGGTGGCTCTAGCGGCCATGTTTCAGCTTTTGCATGCACTGGGGCCGGCAGGATTTGCATGGCTCGTGGCGGGTGGATTGTTCTATACGATCGGCATCGTTTTCTATGTGCTCGACACCCGCCTTACTCACGCGCACGGCATCTGGCATCTGTTCGTGCTCGCTGGCAGCGCAGCCCATTACGTTGCGATCCTGCTTTATGTGCTGTAAGCAGATATCGGCTTCCGTACATCAGTGGTTGTTTCGGCAAGAAAACTGAAGTCGGCTCAGACATAATCTGTTAGATTAAGCTTGGATTGATACGAATTAGTTGACATGACCAAACCCCTGATCTTCGCCCACCGCGGCGCCAACAAGGAGGCTACGGAGAACACCCGCTCGGCTTTCGACAAGGCGCTGGAATATCCCATCGATGGTATCGAAACGGATGTGCAGCTCAGTCGCGACGAAGTCGCCGTGTTGTGGCACGACCGGTTTCTCGGCAAAGTAGGATTGCCCACCAAGCACATCGATGATTTCGATTACATCCGGTTGCAGGCGATGAATTTCGCCGCGCACTTCTCTTCTGGTGCAAAACCGGAAGGCATCATGAGCCTGAAAGAGTTTCTGGATGCCTATCGCAATCGCTGCCGTTTGCTGATAGAGATCAAGAATCGTGATTGGGAATTGAATTCACGCCACGAAATAAAAGTGCGCCAAACACTGGAGATGGCCGGTGCGGCTATAGGCGATACCATCATGGCGTCCTCGTTTAATCTTCATAGTCTGGTTTATGCGCACCAGCGCGCACCAGAATTTCCGCTGGTTTACAACTTTGAAACAGACCAGACTTTTTCGGATGCGCAACGCGTGTTGGACGAGCAATCCTTTCTTCATGGACTATGCCTGCCGAAGGAGTCGCTAAATGATGCAATGGTCAAGCTGCTGCGCGATCACGGCAAATGTATAGCGGTTTACACATGCAACAGCGATGCGGAAATAAACAAGGCGCTGGGCTTGGGCGTGGATATTCTGATCAGTGATGTGCCGCAAAAGGCTTTGCAAATAAGGGACAGATGAAACGCGATTTTTCCTCGCTGGCAGGTAGGCATTTTGATCTGCTGGTCTGCGGCGGCGGCGTCTATGGGGCATGGACTGCTTATGACGCGGCCTTGCGCGGCTTGAGCGTCGCCATTGTGGAGCAGGGCGACTGGGCAGCCGCGACTTCTTCCGCATCCAGCAAGCTGATACACGGCGGCTTGCGCTACCTCGAGACTTACGATTTCAAGCTGGTCAGGAAGGCGATATTGGAACGGCAGCGATTGCTGGAATTGGCACCGCATCGTGTCTGGCCTTTGCGCTTTGGTGTGCCTGTGTATAAACGCAGCCGCATCGGCATGCTAAAGTTGAAAGCCGGTTTGATGCTGTATGATTTTCTGGCGGGCTTCCCCGATGCAGAGATGGCTCATCGCTACTTTAATCACGCAAGATTTTCCGAACGTTTTCCCGCTCTGGCAGACGATGGGTTGAAAGGCGGCTTCACCTATGGCGATGCGCAGACAGACGATGCACGGCTGGTGCTGGAATTGATCGCGGGCGCGATGGATGCCGGAGCGGTGTGCGTGAATTATTGCAAGTTGACCGGACTGACAGAGACGAGCGGTCAAGTAAGCGGCGCAACGGTACAGGATCAACTCGGCAATAACGGCACGGAGGTTCGCGCCAGACAGATCGTTAACACGACCGGGCAGTGGGCCAGCGCATCTGCGCCGGGACGCGACTGGTGCAGGATGTCCAAGGGCATACATCTGGTCATGCCTGCTGTGCTGGCGGACGAGGCTTTGCTGCTGACTGCACAGTTTGATGGCCGCGTGTTTTTCATGATCCCCTGGTATGGCATGACGCTGGTAGGTACGACTGATACGGATTACAAAGGCGATATCGATCAGGTCTCGGTCGAATCGAATGAGGTTGCTTATCTGCTGGCTGAAGCCAATCACTATCTCAAGACAGGGTGGACCGAAGCCGATATCGTCGGAAGCTATGCCGGTGTGCGTGTGATGATGCGCAGCGACCACGCCTCGCCCTCAGCTGTCAGCCGCGACTGGGAATTGAAAACTGCGAATAATGGTGTGCATTACTCCATCGGCGGAAAACTCACCTCAGCCCGAGAAGATGTCGCATTCATCGTCGATACGGTATGTGCGCAACTGGGTGTCGATACGCCGTGTGCCACCAAGAGCCAGCGATTACCCTGGGCACCGGAATCAAATTATGAACAGTGGTCTGTTGCAGTAATAGCTCGTGCAAATCAACTCGGCATTGATCGGGAAAGTACACAGTGGCTGATCCGCCGACACGGCAAGCGGGTAGGGGAGGTGTTCAGCGTTATTTCAAAGACCCCACGTTTGGCCGAACGCATCATTCCTGGGCTACCTCTGATCTACGCGGATTTGCTGTTTTGTGCGCGCAACGAAATGGTCGTTCATCTGGACGACCTGCTTCGCCGCCGCATGCCGTTGTTGATTCTGGCCAAGCTCGATGGAAAAGCACTGCGTCGCCTTGCTGAGACTGTAGCTGTTGTAATGGGCTGGGATGAGGTTGAAATCAGCCGGGAAGTCGAAGTATGTAGGAGCGGGCCATGCCCGCGATAGAAAGTCTTGCGGGCATGGTCCGCTCCTACAGGCGAATCACTCAAACAGTGAGATTAAATTGATTGCATCCGTCTCGCTTGACCTCGGCACTACGTCGATCAAGGCAGGTATACTGAATCATGGTGGTGAACTCAGCAACATAATCGCTCGCTCGGCACCTATAGTTAACGGTCAAGGCGGGCGCTATGAAAGCGATGCGCTGGACTATGCGGTGACTGCCGAACAGGTGCTCAACGAATGCATCGCATACGCAGGCGAGTGCAGATCGCTGGGTCTGTGCAGCCAGCGCTCGTCCTTTCTGGTTTGGGAGCAAGCCACCGGTCAACCGATCACACCGCTGATCTCATGGCAAGACAATCGCGGCACAGCGAGTTGTGCAGCTTTGCATGCGCACGAGGAATCTATCCGCAGCCTTACCGGCTTGCCGCTGACCCCATATTATTTTGCGCCCAAGTTGCGCGTCGTGTTGCAGGACCATCCGGGATGGCTGGCACGATTGGAGCGTGGTGAGTTGCGGGTGGGTACGCTGGATACGTTCCTGATCTGGCGCTGGACCGGCGGCAAGCATTTTGTCACCGATGCATCCATGGCTGCGCGCACGCTGCTGATGGACATCCGGCAACAGCAATGGTCGCCGCAACTCTGCGAGCTGTTCAGTATTCCGTTGGGCATACTGCCAGAAATAAAATCTTCCGCAGGTTTGGATTTGCAAATGAACAACGGCTTGGTACTGCAAGCCAGTGTGGGCGATCAGTCCGCTGCGCTGATCGCCAGCATGGACGAGGGCGGCAATGAAGCGCTCGTTAATCTCGGTACCGGTGGTTTTGTCGTGCGTTATCTTTCCAATGAAATATCGTTGGCTGATGAGATGGTTAATGCGGATGGTTATCTGCGGACGCTTGTTTATCAAGATCGCTTGCATCACTCTCATCTTGCCATTGAGGGTACGCTCAACTCGATCGCTGCTGCGATTGCGCCATATCCGGTGGGTGAATGCACAATCGAAGATTTGGCGGCGAACGATATTTTTTGTGTTGCAGAACCCAGCGGCTTGGGTGCTCCGTACTTTCGTGGCGACATCGGTATTCGATTTTCTCAACCGGTTGAACACTTGTCGCAACGCTGCGTTGCTGCATTGTTGCTGGAAGCGATCGTTTTCAGGGTGGCGCGGATACTTGAGGAGTTTCACCGCGAGTGTGCGATCAAGCGAGTCTATCTTTCTGGAGGTTTATCCGAACTGCAATGTTTGCAGCAAGGCATCGCCCGGTGTGTGCCTTTCGAAGTTTATCGTTTGCAGCAGAGCGAGTCCAGCTTGCTGGGCGCCGCGCTGCTTGCAGCCGGAATGACGTGCCCTAAAAATAGCAAAAGAAAAAGCGAAAGGATATTGAACGCTGGCAACGATCAAGGGCTGCAGCAAAAATATCTGCGCTGGAAAGTGTGGCTCGATGATTTGCTGGCTTCTTAATAATGCGATCAAAATGGTAATGGCTACAGCATAAATAATATGATCGAAATAACAGTAATTATTCTGCTTGTCACTTTTATTCTTATCGGACGTCTTACCAAGCCGAGGCAACTGGAGAGGCTGGTGGTCATTGCGCGTCGCGGCAATTACCAGGTTACATTGGCTCCGAGACTCAATCTGGCGAGCACATTCATCGAGCGTATTGCGCATTGCTACCGCGCCCCAGCATCGTCTGGCAATTGCACTACACCTCCTTGCCGCTGTCGAAAAAGCCTCAGCGGGCCACAATATCAGCATCCGGCAGCTGCTGGAATAATGCTATGCGGGCCAATGGCGATGTCAGATATCTTTCGCAAATTCGTAGCCGAAGAAGATAATTTCTTCTGAAAATCTGTTCCGTACTAATTTTGCAAGATCGTCATCATAATAAATCGCATAAGGCTCCCGCTTTGATTTGTTGCGAATCGGGAGCGGTGTCCAGGGAATCCCAATGCGTTCACACACTTTCTTGAAGTCGTCATTTAGATTCATACCGGATAAAATAATCCATATTGTTTAAACAGCTTTGATTTTTGTTGCTTTTACTTTCCAGGAAAACATGATTAGCTACAGATGGGATCTGTGCAATCAATTTTACAAATTCCGCTCTGTTCCACGATACGTGGCCTCTATGTGGAGAGATGCGCGCCTCCAGGTTGTCTGGCTTGATCTCCAATACCTTTTTGGCTCCATCTTCTGCTTCTTTCATCTCCCCGTTTATCACGCATAGATTACTTATTCCGAGTATGGCATCAACGCACCCTGGTTCGATTTCCAGTGCTTGGCGATAACTTGCCAATGCGCTGTCATATTGTCCGAGCACCATGAGGACATTGCCCAGATTGTTGTGCGCCATGGCGGAATCGGGTTTGAGTTCCACTACCCGGCGGTAGCTGGTCAGCGCAGCCTCGAATTGGCCCAAGTCTTTCTGAACATTCCCCAGGTTGTAATATCCCATGGCGTAATTGGGTATGAGTTCCACAACCCGCTGGTAGCTAGCCAGTGCCGCGTCGAATTGGCCGAGGTCCTTGAGCGCGGTGCCCAGGTTGTTGTGCGCGTCGGCAAAATCAGGTTTGATCTCTATTGCTCTTCGGTAACTCGCCGTTGCATCATTCAGTTGACCAAGCTCTTTCAGGGCGTTACCCAGATTGTAATACGCCAAGTCGAAGTCAGGCTTGAGTGCCACGGCCCGGTGGTAGCTAGCCAGTGCCGCGTCGAATTGGCCGAGGTCCTTGAGCGCGGTGCCTAGGTTGTTGTGCGCATCTGCCGAATCGGGTCTTATCTTTAACGCTCGGCGGTAGCTGGCCACGGCGTCATCAAGTCGGCCCAGGTCTTTGAAGGTGTTGCCCAGGTTGCTGTGGGCTTCGGCGTAATCGGGTTTGAGTTCTACTGCCCGGCGGTAACTGGTCACAGCGTGGTCGAGTTGGCCGGCGCTTTGCAGGGCAACGCCGAGGTTGTAGTGCGCTGCGGGAGCGTCGGGTAGAAGTTCGGTGCTTTTTTGGAACGCAGGGAGTGCATCCTTGCCCTGCATCTGAAGTGTGCCGCCCAATAGCTGCCAACCGAAACCAAAGTCAGGGTACTGTCCAAGCAGTACACGAGTCCGGTTTTCCGCTTCAGCATAGCGGCGCTCGTTATATAGCGCGATCAACGCGTCCGCCTCGGCGGCGGGCGGTTGGGTCTGCTGTATCGGATCGTGTTTTCTTGACTTCATGCGCGCGGGTCGGTTTTAGTAACAACGGTGGTTAAAGATACATGAGGCTGAATTATAGACACAATTCATGATCGGCATCACGGCTTTAGTGAGTGCCCTTCTTCATTCTGTACAGCGAATCAGCGAGGTTGAATTCAGCACTTGAAATATCATATATAGACGCCATTTGGCTTGTGGGTTATCTGTAAACGTACTGATAGGGATTCATATGACTGAAAATATTGCTGCCAACCGCGAAACGATGGGATTTCAGACGGAAGTCAAACAACTTCTGCAATTGATGATCCATTCGCTGTATTCCAACCGCGAGATTTTCCTGCGCGAGCTGGTCTCCAATGCGTCGGATGCTTGCGACAAGTTGCGCTTCGAGGCGTTGCACAATGCTACGCTGTTCGAGAGCGATTCTGATCTGCAAATACGCATCAGCTATGACAAAACCGCCCGCACGCTGACGATCAGTGACAACGGCATCGGCATGAGCCGTGACGAGGTGATCAATAATCTGGGCACGATCGCCAAATCCGGCACGCGCGAATTCTTTACCAAGCTGAGCGGGGATCAGCAGAAGGATGCGAATCTGATCGGCCAGTTCGGTGTCGGCTTTTATTCCGCGTTCATCGTGGCCGATAAGGTCGCTGTCACGACGCGCCGCGCCGGAGAGCAGGCGGATCAGGGCGTGCATTGGGAATCAGACGGCGGCGGCGAGTTCACGATTGAGATGGTGGACAAGGCAGCGCGCGGTACGGAAATCACCTTGCATCTGCGCGCCGATCAGGACGATCTGCTCAGCGGTCACAAGATACGTTCCATCATCCACAAATATTCCGATCACATCGTCCAGCCCATCATGATGAAGAAAGAGGAATGGAAGGAGGGCGGACAGGTCATCACCGGCGAGGACGAGACCGTCAACCAGGCTTCCGCATTGTGGGCGCGTGCCAAGAGCGAAATTTCAGACGACGAGTACAAGGCGTTCTACAAGCACGTCGGCCATGACTACGACGACCCGCTGGCATGGACGCATGCGCGTGTGGAAGGCCGCCAGGAATACACGCAACTGCTCTATATCCCCGCTCGTGCGCCGTTCGACATGTGGGATCGCAACGCCCGCCACGGCATCAAGCTGTATGTGCGCCGCGTGTTCATCATGGATGACGCAGAGCAATTGCTGCCGCCTTATCTGCGCTTCGTGCGCGGAGTCGTTGATTCCAGCGATCTGCCGCTCAATGTATCGCGCGAGATATTGCAGGAATCGAAAGACATCGAGGCGATACGCAAGGGTTGCACCAACAAGGTGTTGAGCATGCTGGAAGATATGGCGGGCAATGACAAGGATAAGTACGCCAAATTCTGGGGCGAGTTCGGCCAAGTGCTGAAGGAGGGCGCTGCGGAAGATTTCGCCAACAAGGATAAGATCGCCGGATTGTTGCGCTTCGCCTCGACCCATGCGGATACCGATGCGGCGATAGTCTCGCTGGCCGATTACATCGGTCGCATGAAAGATGGACAGGACATGATCTACTACATCACCGCCGAGACTTTCAATGCGGCCAAGAACAGCCCGCATCTCGAAGTGTTCCGCAAGAAGGGCATCGAAGTGCTGCTCCTCTGTGATCGTGTCGACGAATGGGTGGTGAGCTCGTTGACCGAGTTCGACGGAAAGTCGCTGGTCTCAGTGGCCAAAGGCGGACTCGATTTGGGCAAGCTGGAAGACGAAGCCGAGAAGCAGGAGCAGGAGAAGCAGGCCAGCGATCACAAGGAACTGACCGGGAAGATCAAGAAGATATTGGAAAATCGCGTCAAGGAAGTTCGCGTGACGCATCGCCTGACTGATTCACCCGCCTGCCTGGTTGCAGACGAGCACGACATCGGCGGCAATATGGCGCGCATGCTTAAAGCTGCCGGACAGAAGACTCCATCGACTCTTCCTATCCTGGAGATCAACCCGACTCATCCGGTGGTGATGCGTTTGAAGGAAGAAGAAAAGTATTTCGATGACTGGGCCGCCGTGCTGTTCGACCAGGCCTTGCTGTCAGAGGGCGGACAACTCGACGATCCTGCTGGCTTTGTTAAACGAGTGAATCATCTGATGCTTGAGATGCGCGGTTGAACAACAGTGCCGCAATGCGGAAAGTCAGAACAAGAAGTTACGCACTTTGAGAAGTGCTTAACTTCCCAGGACCCTTCGCAATTCATAATGGCATCACCTGATAGGGCTCCATCGTCACCGACTCGATTCTGTCGCCCAGCAAGATCAACTGGCCTTCAAGCCGCGTGTTGCCGGTTTCGCTGAATTCAAATCGGTAAGTGCGGCGCAATACCCTGCGCCCCGACTTGTCACGCACCAGTGCAAGTGCGACGCTGGCTACTGTGTCATCGAGAAATTGTACATTCGCATCGACGCAGGCGCGCTTGCCCGCATTCCGGGCGATCTCGAGTGCATGCATGCTGTCGAACCAGAACCACCCCAGCACGGCCAGCAATAGCAGGAAAAGTAAACTTATAACGTCCATATCTCGAGTAAACTTTTAGAAGCCAATGTTGAAATCTTAACTGATTCTGGTAATTATCATTAATTTACCTTGACGATACCTACCAAACCAGCGTACAAGACACCTTGGTATTTGATTCAAAGTTTTTGCAGTACTGGTTTTCCATGTGCAATCTTCGATTCAAATAGTTTTGCGGGGTTTCCCCCGTTTTTTTAGTAGGAGCCGTTTTTTTAAGTAGGAGATAGGCACATGGCAACAGGTACAGTTAAATGGTTCAACGACTCAAAGGGTTTTGGTTTCGTCACTCCCGATGATGGCAGCGAAGATTTGTTCGCGCACTTTTCCGCGATCAATATGAGCGGTTTCAAATCACTCAAAGAAGGCCAGAAGGTCACCTTTGAAGTAACACAAGGCCCTAAGGGCAAGCAAGCTTCCAACATCCAGGCCCCTTAATCGGGCTTTAGCAATATGTAATTGGGAGTTGGCAAAGAAGCCCGGCACGAAAGTGCCGGGCTTTTTGTTTACCGGATTTTGAGAGTATTAATATTCAGAGTTCGCCCAAACCAGGTCAACAATATTGGTTTGGTTCAACAGGTTAATAATGCAATTGTGGTCGAGAGCGATTCCCATGAGTCCATGGCAATAGTCGATGTTCGAAGAGTTTTAACTTGGCATCACGGTGCCGGATTTGGATACAATTTATGTACTGCCTCAATTTGTTCCAGCATTTCTGCCGATAATACTACCTCGGCGCTGTCCAGATTTTCTTTCAACTGATGCAAATTCGTTGCGCGGAATCCGTCAAAAGATGTGTGTGGAGATTCATTCGGTGGATAACGCCTACGGCTCATCCGCCTTACGCGCGTTGCCGCGAAATCAGTATTGATAGGAATACGTCCTTCTCAGCAACAGGTCCGAAATTACTGTCGTGTTGTGAGCCGACGTGGTCACCTCTTCGCTAGCCGAAACAAGCTGTAGTTGCTGGCACACCAAGTCAACATCAGGATTCCAACCGGTGCACATGATCTCATCGCTGTACTCTTCATCTTCCTCCATCAAATCGATTTCAATTTCGTAGTTGCTCATATTCATCGCGCTACCCATGATATATCTCCTTCTTCTTCAGTTGTATTCCGGTTTTTTCACCGAAATTTTATTTGCCACCCTGATAGTTAATGAGCTTATGGCATTTCATCACCCGCGTATGTGCGGCGGCGCACACAGCCTGATTAAAAGAACGTCAAATTCGCAAGTGCTGCTACTCCGCAATTCGCCAATATTCGCCAAGACCGTTGTAGGTTCGGCGGGATAGAAGTACATTCAGTGGAACCGCAAGCGTTCCGCCCTACATGGGCCAGGAGGAAATTATGATTACCGGAATACTTCACGCCACCTTTCTGACCACTGACCTGGCCACGGCGCGCGCTTTTTACGAAGGCATACTCGGCTTAAAACCTGACCCGAATCGCCCAGCGATGAGTTATGACGGTGCGTGGTATGACGTGGCTGATAAGCAGCAGATGCATTTGATGTTGCTACCCAATCCGGAAGCCGGCTTGCAACGTCCAGCTCACGGTGGACGTGACCGCCACGTCGCGCTGGCGGTATCCGATCTTGCGAAGTTGATGGAGCGATTAGACCACGCGGGAGTTGCTTATACCCACAGCAAATCCGGTCGCCGCGCTTTGTTCTGCCGCGATCCGGATCAGAACGCGTTGGAGTTCATTGCATCGAATTAAGGCGCTGGATTCGGATACACCTTATGCACAACCTCGATTTTCTCCAGCACCTCTGCCGATAGCATCACCTCGGCGCTATCCAGATTTTCTTTCAACTGATTCAGATTCGTGGCGCCGAGTATCACGCTGCTGTTGAACCAGCGGGTGCGTGAGAAGGCCAAGGCCATCGTTGCCGGAGTCAGTCCGGCTTCTTGTGCGATGCGCACATATTCTTTGCTTGCAGCAGGTACGTTGGGTTTTGCGTAGCGCTGCCCGAAGCCGGGGAACAAGGTGATGCGACCTTTGGCTTTCGGGTCAGCGAGGTATTTCCCGGTAAGCCAGCCGAACGCCAGCGGGCTATACGCCAACAACCCGACATGCAGGTGGTGACAGACTTCTGCCAGCCCGGTTTCGAAGCTGCGGTTCATCAGGTGATAGGCGTTTTGCACCGTGATGATTTTCGGCAGTCCGAGTTGTTCCGCACATTTTACGAACTCGCTCACGCCCCACGGCGTCTCGTTGCTCAGCCCTATGTGGCGCACCTTTCCGGCCTTGATTAAATCCGCCAGTTCTTGCAGTTGCTCGGCGATGGGTACAGTGTCGTGTTCCTGTGCAACGTCATAACTGGTTCCGCCGAACATCGGCACATAACGATCCGGCCAATGGATCTGATAGAGATCGACGTAGTCGGTCTGCAACCGTTTAAGGCTGCCGTCTATTGCGGCATTGAGGTGTTCGCGGTTGATGCGCGGGCTGTTGCGTATCCAGGCAAAGCCGCGCGATGGCCCGGCGATCTTGGTCGCGACGATCACTTGGTCGCGTCGTTGTTTCTTCAGCCATGAGCCAATATAACTCTCGGTGCGCCCTTGTGTTTCTGCACGCGGCGGAACTGGATACATCTCGGCGGCATCAATGAAGTTCACGCCACGAGATATCGCAAGATCGAGCTGCGCGTGGGCTTCCGTTTCGCTGTTCTGTTCACCGAAGGTCATTGTGCCCAAGCACAATGAAGACACTCGCAGATCGCTAGCACCTAATTGTCTGAGTTCCATGTTTGCCTCGCGTAAATTATTGCTGCTGAGTAGTTCGATATTTTAGTCCAGATGCCAAGTACACGTATCATGGTTTCAAGCTGTAGCGGATAGGGGTATTATTTGATTTATGAAAATGCCTGTCCTCTTCGTTTCACATGGCGCACCCACGCTGCCTATCGAGCCCGGAGAAACCGGTGCAGCGTGGCGCAAGCTGGGCGAGCAATTGCCCAAGCCTTCCGCGATCTTGATGATCTCGGCGCATTGGGATACGCCTGTCCCGACCGTCAGCTGTGCTGTACAACCAGAAACCATCCATGACTTTTACGGTTTTCCGACTGAACTCTACAAGCTGCAATATCCCGCACCCGGCGCACCTCAGATGGCGCAGTCTGTCGTGCTCGCGTTGCAACAGGCAGCGATACCCGTGCATTTGGACGACACGCGCGGGCTGGATCACGGTGCATGGGTGCCGTTAAGTTTGATGTATCCGACAGCCGATATCCCGGTAGCGCAACTTTCGTTGCAATCGAACAAAGACCCGGCATGGCACATCGCACTGGGTCGTGCATTGCGCCCGTTGCGCGAGCAGGGCGTGCTGATCGTTGGCAGTGGTTCGATCACGCACAATCTGCGCGCGATATTCAAACATCCGCAGGGTGAGCCTGCGCCGGTGTGGGTGACGGAGTTTTGCGAATGGATCGCGGAGAAGATCGAAGCTGGGGATATCGACGCGCTCAGCGCGTACCGCACGCAAGCTCCGCATGCGGTGCAGAACCATCCCACCGATGAACACCTGTTGCCGCTATTCGTGGCGCTGGGAGCGGCGAACAAGTTCGAAGGTGCAGTGCGGCTGAATCAGGTGATGACCTATGGGATGCTGGCGATGGATGCTTGGGTGTTTGATTCTGTGTAGGAGCGGGCCATGCCCGCGATTTTTATCCCATTCGCGGGCATGGCCGGCTCCTACAATTTCTTCGCAACTTCTTTCAGCGCGTCCTCGGGTGTAGGGTGCGTTTTACGCACCATGGTGCGCAGAGCGCACCCTACGATGATGTTATATCAGAGTGTCGCTGCTACTTTCCTCAGCGCATCCTCCGACAAATCTTCCAGCGATACACGCTGCGCCTTGTCGAGATTCGGATAGTTTTTGGATGTGGCGCGGAAGTAGCTGGGGTCGTAGTGCAGCATGAGTAGCTCCCCGACCATCGTGGAAAATTCTCCGGCACGTATCATCGCGCTCCAGTGATCCAATTGTTTCGCACCGTGAAAGCGATACAGGGGTTTGAGATGTTCGATAAAAATTTCCGGATTCTCGGTGTAGTGACGATAATCTTCCAGCAGTCCGGCGACGCGTGTGGTTAGCGGCGTTTCAACCAGCAGACACGGGCTGGCGTGCATCGCGGTGATCAGCGCCGGGGGCAGGGTGATCAGGCCGATCTTGCTGCTCTCGGCTTCAACAAATACCGGGCGTGAGGGATCGAGTCTTTGCAAATTTTGCAACAGCTCACTATCGAACCATTTCTGCGAAGGTTGCGGTTGATCAGGCAACCTGCCCAGCACCGAGCCGCGATGTTGCGCCAGCATTTCCAGATCAAGCACTTGATGTTTGTTGTTGGGATGGCCGCAACTTGCCAGGGCGGCGAGCAAGCGGCTCTTGCCTGAGCCGGTCGGGCCGCAGACCACGCGAAATTTAAAGTTCTGCGGCAAGGCTTCCAGTCTTTCCAGCACGTCGCGCCGGTAAGTCTTGTAGCCTCCTTCCAGCTTGTGTGGGGCCCAACCTATTTGCGCGAGGACGATGCTCATCGCGCCGCTGCGCTGCCCGCCGCGCCAGCAGTAGACCAGCGGGCGCCACGACTTGGGATGGTCGCGAAAGCTCGTCTCCAGATGATGCGCGATATTATTTGCTATCATCGCCGCGCCGACTTTGCGTGCCTCGAATGGTGATACTTGTTTGTATAGCGTACCAACTATGACGCGTTCCTCGTCGGAGAGCACCGGGCAATTGATCGCGCCGGGAATGTGATCCTCGGCGAATTCCGCCGGGGTGCGCACGTCGATAATTTCGTCAAATTGGGGTAGCTGTGATAGGTTTGCGGTTTTGAACAGCATCTAGATTAGGAACCCGATAATGTCAGAGATTAAATTAACCCAATTGTCGCATGGCGGCGGCTGCGGCTGCAAAATAGCGCCTGCCTTGTTGCAGGAGATTTTAGGCGTAGCAAAAGAAAAGCTGCCCTATGCTAACCTGCTGGTCGGCACGGAAACCAGCGACGATGCGGCGGTGTATTACCTGAATGACCAACAGGCGATCATCGCGACCACCGATTTTTTCATGCCCATCGTCGACGACCCGTTCGACTTCGGGCGCATTGCCGCGACCAACGCGCTATCCGATGTGTACGCGATGGGTGGCACGCCCATCATGGCGCTGGCGATCGTCGGCATGCCGATCAGCAAGCTGCCGGTCGAAACCATACGCGCGATCCTGCAAGGCGGCGAATCGGTGTGCCAGGCAGCCGGGATCCCGCTGGCTGGCGGGCACTCGATCGATTCCATCGAGCCGATCTACGGGCTGGTCGCGATCGGCATCGTCCATCCTGACAAACTCAAGAAGAACGTCGGTGCGCATGCGGGCGACGTGCTGATCCTCGGCAAGGGTCTGGGCATAGGCGTGCTGGCGCAAGCGCTGAAGAAGGGTGTGCTGTCTGCCGATGGATATGCGCAGATGATCGCCACCACCACCAAACTCAATACAGTGGGCAGCGAATTGTCCGGTCTGAAAGCCGTGCATGCGCTGACCGATGTGACCGGATTCGGTTTGCTCGGCCATCTGCTGGAGATGTGCCGGGGCTCACATCTCGGTGCAGAGCTTAAGTTCGACCAGATACCGATCCTGTCCGAGGCATTGCCGCTGGCGCAGCAAGGCTACGGCCCCGGCGCGATAGACCGCAATCTGGCCAGCTACGGGCATGAAGTGGATTTCGCTGCGCACATGGAAAATTGGCAGCGCCGTGTGCTGGCCGATGCGCAAACCAGCGGAGGTCTATTGGTAGCTGTTGCGCCGAGTTCAGTTGATCAAGTGTTGTCTGCTTTCAGGAATGCCGGATTTGCGCAGGCTACGGTGATCGGCACGATGAAGCAGGGTGCGCCGCGTGTGGCGGTGGGCTAGCAGTCGGGATAACCGCAATGTGCAACAAGCCGCCAGTTGCAAATATGTCATTATTGACATATACTGAATCCCATGACCAAACAGCGTAAACCGTTGGCGTGGCTGCATGGCGAGGTCAAAACGCCGCCTTTTTTTGCCGAGGCAAGAATTGAAGCGGGTGTTTTACTGCGACACCTGCAAGAGGGCATCAAAATATCGCTGCCACACTCAAGGCCAATGCCCAGTATCGGTCGCGGATGTCATGAGCTAAGAATCCCGGACGAAAATCGCACTTGGCGTATTGTGTACTACGTTGATTCGGTAACCATCGTGATTCTTGAAGTGTTTGCTAAAACCACCAGTCAAACGCCGCAGTCGGTAATTGACGTTTGCAAGGCGAGATTGAAACACTACAAATCAATTTAACAGGAGAATAAATGCCATGAAGACTAAAAAATTAGAGCGCCTCCAATCCGCAGGCTGGAAAGTTGGCAACACAGAGGATTTTCTGCAATTAAGTGATGAGGAGGCGCGGCTCGTCGCACTCAAGCTCTCGCTGACCAGCGCGGTAAAAAAATCACGTATCAAACGCAAGCTCTCGCAAATCGACCTCGCGCAACGCATGAAATCGAGCCAATCGCGCATTGCCAAGATTGAAGCTGGCGATCCATCAGTTTCGCTGGATTTGATCGTACGAGCGCTCATCGCAAGCGGCGCAACCACGCGCGATATTCAGGTGGCATTTACGACAAATTAACGGATGGGTGATATAGGAATGGAACCAAAATGATTTTATGAAAAGAATGGGGCACCGTCCCCAAGTCAAGTACCGGGCAGGATTACGAAACTGTCCTGCAATTCGATTTAGACGATTAGTCCTGTCACAACCTGAATGGTTGTTTGGGAACGTCAGCAATTAGGTGATTTGAAAAATTGGTGCGCACCGGACCAATTTTTTCCTGCAGGAGGAGCTGAAATGAAAAGTGCTAATGCTAGACCTGCACCTATTTTTCTGTGAGCCGATATACACTTTTCGCGGATGTGGCCGGTCAAAAGTCATTAGCGACTACCGGAAGCAATCGAATGACGGCTGCTGCAGTCGCTGTTGCCACCTCAGATACGAAATCTTTGCGCGACCGCATACGGCAACTACCTAAATGGCGAGATTGCACTGAAGCAGACGCCGAGGCTGCGGTTCAACTTTTGCAAAGCGCCACAGCTTCCATAGCTGTTGTGTCAATGACAAAGGACACACAACGGTGGCCTGAGTTTTGGAATGCGGCAAAACCTCTACATGAGGCCATCGTGGCCCAGGACCGCAGGCCGGCCGGCTTTATCAAACCTGGAAATGTCGCGCTGTTCGCCCTTCTTGTCCAAGCCTACGGAATTGCCATTGGTCACGCTCAGAAGGTCAGCCGTGGCGTTCAGATAGTTGACTATCGCGGCCTTGAACTTGTCGAACGTACCATCGTATGCGATACGGATATTCAAGGGGATGAGAATCTCGCGGCATTCAAGTCCTTCTTCGAGCGGAGCGGCCAGCATCAACCGCGAATGGCTGAACTCGGCTTCCAGTTTGACACCCGTGACGTAATTGTTACCACTGAACAAGAAGAACCCCTATTGCTTCTGGCAGACTACGCTGCCGGCATCGCTCACTCTGCACACATCAAAAATCCAGGAAGGATTCCGCTTCCCATCTCACACGAGTTCGCGAAGATTCTTCTGAAGAAGGCGGGAGAATCGGGGAAATTGGTGGTCATTGATAAGCCATTTGACGTCGACTATGCGGAGGTATTCGGTGAGGCACTCGAAGCTGCAGCAGGACAACATGCACGCTAACAGTGTGTTTGACTGCCCGCTATTTGGTCGTTGGCTGAAGTCCGCTCAAATCGAGTTTGCTTTTCAACACTGAACAGCTTGTCGTGTGGAATGCTTGCAAGCAATCTTTCAACACTAGATTCCGGATATCCAAAAATCAACTATCAGCGAACCGAATATTTCATCGCGCTACCGCGAGTTCATCCCACTCCGTGGTGTAGCGTTGCGACATATTCCCGCGCCGCATGGACCAGCTTTTCCTGACCCCTTCGCCGAGCAGTTGCAGCGTGCCGCTGCCCATGCGGCGGTTGATGCGATCCAGCGTTGCCATCAGTGCTGTGGATTTTTGCTGTGCCGCGACATCATCAAACAGCATGCGTGGCCTTGCTGCGGCGGCGATGATTTCGGTGAGCATCACACCGGCCTTTTGATAGGCGTGGCCGCTGCGGTAAATCTGCTGCAAACCACTCAATGCGGCGCGGCACAGCAGGCGCGTGTCATCGGTTGGTTCGAACAGGGGTAGCAATATGCTTTGCTGGTATTGTGGAGATTTTTCTTTGTGCGGATTGGTGCGGATATAAATCTGTATGCCGCCGGCGAGTGAATGTTGTTGGCGCAGCTTTTCGGCAGCGCGGGTGGTGTAGGCGATGACCGATTGCTCCAAATCTTCCAGCGCGACAACCGACACGCCGAACGAACGCGAACAAATGATCTGCTGGCGCGGCGGCGTGACATCATCCAGTTCCAGACAAGCCACGCCATTCAGTTCCGCGACGATGCGTTCCATCACCACGCCGAACTCGGCGCGGACGCGCTTGGCCGGGCTGTATTTCAACTCGAGCACCGTGGCTATGCCCATCTGCTGCAAGCGTTCGGCGCTGCGCCTGCCCACGCCCCACACTTCGCTGACTTCGATCTTCGCGAGCAGATTGTCCAGCACGCGCGCCGACATCGCATTGAAGTCGCACACGCTGTGATACTGTTTCTGCTTCTTGGCGACATGGTTGGCGAGCTTCGCCAAGGTTTTGCTCGGCGCGATGCCGATGCACACCGGAATGCCCACGCATTGCTTGATGGTGCCGCGTATCGATTGCGCATATTCGGTCAGGCTGGTCATGCTATCCATTCCGGTCAGGTCGAGAAAGGATTCGTCTATCGAATAGATCTCCTGATCGGGACTGTATTGCGACAACAGCCGCATCACCCGGTTGGAGATGTCGGCATACAGCGTGTAATTGGAGGACAGGGCGATGATGCCGTGGCGTTTGGCGATGTCTTTCAACTGGAACCAAGGCGCAGCCATGTTGATGCCGAGATTTTTGACTTCCTGCGAGCGCGACACCACGCAGCCGTTGTTGTTGGAGAGCACCACCACAGGCTTGCCTTCCAGTTTGGGCTGGAACAGGCGTTCGCAGGAGACGTAGAAGTTGTTGCAGTCGATTAACGCGATTGATCGCATGACTAAAGGGGCATCTAAAAATTCAGAGTTGTAGGGTGGATGAGTGCAGCGCATCCATCGTGGTGAATCCGCCTGAGCGAGTTGGTGGATGCGCTGCGCTTATCCACCCTACAGTGATTAAAGCTTGTGGACGTTCCAGCTCACTACACCCCAGACCGAAAAATCCTGCTCCGGTTTGATGCGCAGGTCGGGATAGCTCGGGTGTGCTGCGCGCAATACTTGTCCATCCGGCGTATGCAGTAATTGCTTTACGGTGAATTCGCCATCCAGCACCGCGATCACCACGCAGCCGTGCGTAACGGGCAGGGAGCGATCCACCACCAGCAGATCGCCGTCGAAGATGCCGAGCCCGCGCATCGAGTCACCTGTCACGCGCATGAAGAAAGTACTCTCGCGATGCTGGATCAGATGCTCGTCAAGACTGAGGCGCTGCTCCACATAATCATCGGCAGGTGAGGGGAATCCGGCAGGTGCGGCACTGCGCAGCAAGGCGCGCTGCCGAAAAAACAATTCCTTGTTGGGATGGGTCAGCGATAGCAGGCCGCGCGTGGCACGTTGCGCATGCCGTCCCACATGGGGATGAAGAGTGGTTTGCATTGCGATCACTTACGGTACTTGCGGATCAAGCCGATCAATACGCCGAAGATTTCCAGCGTGCCTTGCGGACGGATGATCGGATAGGCCGGGTTGGCGGGACGCAGGATGTATTTGCCGCGTTCTCTGTCCAAGGTCTTCAGCGTGAACTCATTGTCCACGATGGCCACGACGATGTCGCCTACATTGGCGAGATTGCGTTTTTCCACCACGGCGACATCGCCGTCATGGATGCCTGCTTCGATCATCGAATCGCCCCGAACCGGAATCAGCGTGGTCTCGGACGGCGTGTCGATCAGCATCTCGTCGATGATGAAATGCTCGCCTTGCGTTTCAGTCACTGAAACTGGCATGCCTGCCTGAACAGAAGATTCGGCCAAGGGGCGGGCGAAGAACTGGCGGGTCGGAATCCAGGCGCCATCCGGCGTGCGCTCGATGAAACCGGCTGTACTCAAGCGGGTCAGGACGGCTTTGACCCAGGATTTGGATGCGATGCCGAACACCTCGCACAGCTTGGCGTAGGAGGGAATATTTTTCCAGTCGGCATAATAGTCCTGGAGCTTGGCGAGATACTCGGCGTCCTTGACATTGAAGTCGGGGGTATTGAAGTCTGAAGAATCGGTCATGATTGGCCTTGTGCAGAACGAACGTGCTGCACTATAAAGAACGTTCGTTCTTATGTCAATACTCTGAATACTTCTTCGCGCTTCCGCGCACCTGCTCCGCCGGATACTTCGCCGCATTCCTCTCCAGTTTATGCAGCGCCGCCTCCGGCAAATCCACGTCCAGCTTGTCCGAGAGGCGCACCAGATACAGCAGGATGTCGGCCAGCTCCTCGGCAACGACCGCTTTCTTTTCGGCGTCAAGATTGCCGGACTGCGCTTCGGTGAGCCATTGAAAATGTTCCATCAGCTCGGCGACTTCGACCATTAGCGCCATGCTCAGATTCTTCGGCGAATGGAACTGATCCCAGTCGCGCGCCTCGGCAAATGCGCGCAACTTGTCGCGCAACATCAGTAAGTCGGATGGGTCGGGCATAGCGTTGCTCCGGTGAGATTCGAGAAAGGTAGTGCCTATTGTAATACGCAGCGGGGGTCGGCATCATGCACTGAGGTGTCTAATTATTTCTTGCAAAGAAGGTTCACGGTATAAAATGCACGGCTCTCTTAACACATCAGCTTTAGGCACATCAACTTTAAGGAAACAATATGTCAGAAGGATTTCATGTCCACGGCGCTCATGATCACGCAGTGGAACATCAGGCTCAAAGCGGAGACAGTCTTGCGGGGTATGTCGCGATTTTCACCGCGATCCTGGCTTCGGTCGGTGCGATTGTCAGCTATCAAGGTGGAGATACCCAGAACCAGGCCATGTTATTCAAGAACGAGGCTGTATTGAAAAAAACCCAGGCTTCCGATCAATGGAATTTTTATGAAGCCAAGAGCAACAAGGGGCATTTGATGGAACTTGCCCTCGAATTGGCACCAGCGAAGAAGCGCGATTATTACCAGAGCCAGATCGAAAGGTACGACAAGGAAAAGAAGGAGATCAAGATAAAAGCCGAGGCACTGGAAGCAGAATCGGAAAAGGCCAATGAGCAAAGCGAGCATGCGATGCATCCTCACCATAAATTGGCGCAGGCCATGACGTTGATACAGATTGCGATCTCACTGGCTTCGATCACCGTCTTGACGCGCAAGAAATGGCTGTTTGCCGTGGCGGGTGTAGCGGCTGCTGGCGGTCTCGCGATGTGGGGATTCGCCCTTCACGCTTAGGCTTGAAGCTGTCATGAAAGAGATTTTCTATGACTGGGGCGGGGCCAACGTCTGGCTCTTTCACGCCATCAATGATATCCGGTTTGGATGGCTTGATAACGTCATGCTGCTCGGGACAGGGCTGGGAGACCACACCCTGTTTCCGTTATATCTTGGTGCGTTGACATTGTTTGCGCTGGTTATTGTGAACAAGTCAGCGCAGGATGCCATGCAGTATCGGGTTCGGGTGATCCGCTGGATGGCGGTGATCGCAGTCTTTAGTTGTGCTTACCTGTTCGACGGTTTATTGCTGGGTGTGCTGAAGCCTTTACTTGATTTCCCCCGTCCGCCACTTGCCTTGTTGCCGGATACTGTGCATGTTGTCGGCATACCGGAATTCCATCACAGCCTGCCGAGCGGGCATTCGTCGTTTGCCATGCTGGTTACGGCCAGTCTGTGGCCTGTCTTGAACCGCAGTTGGCGCATGGTTGGGGTATTGTTTGTATTGTGGGTAGGGATTTCCAGAATGAGTCTGGGCGCGCATTTCCCGGCGGATGTGCTGGCGGGGTTTGTATCGAGCCTGGCAGTGGTGTTGCTGGTGTATGTGGCCATACAGAGGCTGGTGCGGTTGATCGTTAGCCGCGCAAGTCGCTCCAATGGCGTCAGTTAAACTTGGCATTCTGAAGAAGAGTCCGGAAGAATTTCTATACAACGTTAGGGAAGTGCTGAACAAGTATCCGCATGAAGCAAAAACTTTTCAGATGCGCCCGAATTGTTAAAAAGTTGATCCGTTTTCATCACTATCTCACTCCGAACAGGCTTCATACCGGAGATTTCCCCTTCATTTTGCTCACGCTGGACGCACCTGTCCTGTCAGTGGCCATCCCCATTTATCAAGATTGATCAGCGCCAGCATGGCAAAGGCGCGATTGGCATTCTTGA
>JANXXH010000011.1 GCA_025350705.1 Gallionella sp. | reverse complement strand
GCTACCTGGAATATCTTGGCGATGTCGGCGCGCGCTCTATCCTTGGCTTCTTCCTCAGTTGCGGCTTGTCCGCGTCCGATCAAGTATTGCGCGCTCTTGTATTGGTCACTCTCTCCTGCGATCCAGTCGGGTGAGACGGGCTTTTTGCTGGCACAGCCAGACATAACTAAGAGCATCAATGTAAAAATGGCAAAGGCAGAGGATTTCATTTTCATCTCCTTAATGGTGGGACCCATTGGAAACCCAATGCTGGGTCAAATATGTTTTGCGTTTGGCGTTGATGATGATGCCCGGATATTCCTGTGTTGCGATGACCTGATTATTTGCTCCCATCAGTTCGATTGTGACGGAGTAACTTCCGGGAGGCAAGGGAAGCCTCGCCAGCTGGACATTTGCGGGTAGCGTCAGCCAGCTGCGGGTGTCAGCGCGTTCGGTGGCTATTGCCGCCACGCGCACGGCAAAGGAACCAATCAATGCTGCAGCATCGTTGTTCCTGTTGTTCCCGGCACGATCCACGGATTCCTGTATCGCACCTTTGGATACTGCGCGGGCGATGGAGCGCGCCGTTATCGCGGGCATGCGGGAGTCCAAGCTGGCCCTGGCGATGGCATCGATGTTTTCCATCAACTGGGTGGATGCCTGTTTGCCCGAGACGCTGATGCGGGCGCTCAACACTTTGTTGGGGCGTGATTCGTAGTAAGGAAGCGAGATGCTTACGGCTACCGGCGAGGGTGTGAATGGCTTACGCGGCGCGTTGCCGACCACGACCGAGGGCGCTGGAGCCCAGGAGCTGACGGTCTTTTCGCGCTTGATCGGAGCCAGGCCGTTATTCAGGACGAAGACCAATTCGCCTTCCTGTTCGGATGTGTGATTTTCTTTTTGTTCAGGGGTGATGCCGAATTCCTTTTTGTATTGCGCCAGTTCATCCTTCAAGCCTTGGCGCTGCGCCAGTCTCAGCAGGTCGTGCTTGAGCATGTCCGGCACGGGTACACCAAAATTGACCTGGTATTTCTTGTAGGCCTCGTAGGCCTTGCGGTAGTCGATCATGGCATCGCTCCATTCACCCAATTCCTCGTAGATCAGGCCGGTGAGATAGCGGGACAAGGCATCTTCAGTGAATTTGTTCCCCGGGATTTTTTCGCCGATCTCACGAAGTTTGAGATCAACTTGCAGTGCTTCAACCCGAGCTTCCCTTGGTTGTCCAAGTTCCAGATAATTGAGCGCCATGTAAAGATGCACCAAAACCTGTTCATAGTCATCGCCGGCATAACTGACAGTCGCATCATTGACGACGAATGACAGGGTATTTTCGCTGACACTGGCGGTATAGAGCCGCTCCATCTCCGCCTTGGCCGCTTCCAGTGCCTGGTTGGAGCCAGTGAAATCGCGCTTCATGCGCAGCACCATGCCTTTGTTGAGAAGATACAGCACACGATCTTTTTTGGAGCCGGACTGTTTCTCGATGTTTTTCAAGGCGGCATCGTATTGCCGGGTTGAAAGGTCGCGCTCAATGACCTCGAAAGATGCGCTGTAGGTTGCGCAGCCCGTCAACGTGCCCGTTAAAATACCCAACAAAACATACGTGCAGAGTAGCAGCGCGATGCGGCACGGTGCCATCGATTGCACCGCTTTCAACTAGAACCCCAGATTGCTGCGCTCCACCAGTTTCTTGATCTTTTTCTGGCCGACCCAGACCTTGCGGTTGTCCGCCATGCTGATCAATGTCAGGTCTACCTGGTAGTAGCGCAATTGCGTTTTACCTTCGGCATCGATGATGGTGTTGATGGTTCCCTTCAACATGAAGTCGGCGCCTTTCTCCTGCCCCATAACTTTGCGGGTGGCCTCGCTGGCATTGAGATCCTGATCCTTGCGCTCGCCGCGGACTTCCTGGCGTTCCGTGGAGGAGGCGACGAATTGCACCTTGTCGGAATTGATCAAGGCCCGCTCCATGTCGGCGACAAAGGTGTTGACGTTGATGTGTTCGTGGCTCAGGTTGTTGACTTCACCCACGATCACAGCCGGCTGCCGGTTTTGTGTGCGGGTAAATTCGCTCAGCCAAGTGCGGCTCATCACGTCCTTGATCATTTCTTCCGATACCTGTTGCGAGTCGGTGTCGTTCCAGGCACCGCTTAAATCTTTCACTTCACCCGCATTCATACGGGTTATCGAAGGGGAGCAGCCTGCAGTGGCCAACAAGATCGCCACGGTCATCAATACGGCCAGCTTGTTTGGGAGTAGTGTCGAGCGCATTATTTTTTCTCCTTTGCGATGCGGTCAAAAATGTTGTCGGCACTGGTTTCGATGTAACGCCTCAAGTCATCGTTCATCTCTTGTGTGCCGGCCAGCGTGTTCTTTACCTGCTTCATATCCAGTTCTGCGATGGAATATATGACGTTGGTTTTCGGGTCGCGCCAATTGCCGATGATCTTGGCGCCGGTCAGGTTTACTTTGGTTACGGCCTTGATCTGGCGCGAGACAGCCTCCTCGGAGATATTGGTGCCACCTGCCTTGGCAGAAGACATGTAGTCGTTGGAAACTACGTCCATATAAGACGACAATATCTTTGCCACTTCAGCGCGAGCCCGGTCATCGGCAACGGATTTTTGCAGTGCCATATCTCCCGTCGGGGAAGACGAGCCCACGCCGTGGAACAGGCGTCCATCCTTGCTGTTGAGGATATTGGTTCCTTCGTTGACCCAGTCGGGTGCGCCCTTGAGACCCAGGTCGCTTTCTACTTTAGTAGTGCTGGAGCAGGCGGAGATGGCAAGTGCAAACAGCGCCATGGATAACAGTTTTATAATGAGATGAGAGTTTTTCATGATTTTCTCCTGATGGCCTAATGGCTAATGGTTCGGGAAAACAATTCGCGAAAACAATATGCGAAAACAATTTGAAAGTTATTGCGACGGAAACACGTGAGCAGATTACAAAATCATCATAAGGGAAATGACAAGTTGCTGCAATGCGCGGGAGTAAATTAATTGCCGCATGTCGAATTGAGCCCAGTCAAATCAACCCAAGTCAAATCAATCAAGCACGAAAATTGCAGGGCAAGTCATTGGTCAACGACAACCCGGTCGCCGGCATCGCTCATTCTTGAGCCGTGAATCGCTCATTCTTGAGTCGTGATGATAGCACTTAATAAAGGAGCAGAGGGGGGAGAGTGATCTGAAACAGGGGCAGGTATATTTGTTGTCGATGGTTTCGGCTGGACAGCATCGTTGCTTTCTTCATCATCGTATCGTTGGCGCGGAGGGTTGCCGTCGTATACCAGATTTTTGCGATATAGCAAATAAGTATCCCGTCTGAATTCGTAGGGGTCTACCATTGCCTCACTCATGACTTTTTCCTGATCCAGCAATTCTGCGCGCTTGTTGATTCCATTGATCAGATAGGATTGGTTGCGAGTGCGCATGTGTTCGATCTGATACGTCGGACTTGTATAACCATCCACATAAAGACCGGCGCTGTCGCGTAGCGTGCTGGAGCCAAGGATAGGCAAGACCAGATAGGGTCCATTGCCTACTCCCCATTTGCCAAGGGTCTGGCCGAAATCCTCGTTATGCTTTTTCAGTCCACCATGCGAAGCAACGTCAATCAAGCCGAAAACACCGACAGTGGAATTTACAAAAAAACGCATTCCGTCAGAAAAGCCTTGTTCAAGTTTGAATTGCAACAAATCGTTGGCAGTGACAACGACATCATCCAGATTGGAAAAGAAGTTCGATACCATGATCTGGCCCACCGTCGGCATTGCCGATTTGTAACCCTGAGCGACTGGCTTGATCACGGCTTTGTCGACGGTATCGTTGAATTTAAATATGCCGCGGTTGATTGTTTCCAGCGGATCAACAGGATTGCTCGCACGGGTCGAAGCGCAACCAGCCAAAGCAATAGTAGCGAGTACAATAATGATGCGTAAGGTGTTCAATCTTTTTGTGCGGTGCATTATGCGATTATATGGGCGGTTGGCCGGTTTGCGCAAAATAAGCTATAGGCGTTGGGGGGGCGACGTCAGTTCGCCGATATGAAAACTGAATTTGCCACTGCTGCTTTCCGCAAAGTAATGTTCGATGCTGAAACGCACCGGGCGAAACGCGATCTTGTCCCACGGTATTTCTGATTCGCTGAAAAGTTTGACCTCAAGACTTTCCTGACCGGGGCGAAAATCCAGGTCGAGCAGTTTGGCGCGGAACAGCAGATGAACTTGGTTGATATAGGGCAGGCTGTACATCGAATACAAATCACCGATCGCAATACGCGCATTGGCTTCTTCCAAGGTTTCACGGACCGCCGCCTCGGCAGTTGTTTCGCCGTTCTCCATGAAGCCGGCGGGAAGTGTCCACAGTCCGTGGCGGGGTTCGATGGCTCGACGGCACAAAAGTATTTTGTCATGCCACACGGGAAGGGCACCAACGATCAATTTTGGATTCTGGTAATGTATCTCGCCGCAGTTGGTGCACACATGGCGCTCGCGATTGTCATCCGGCGGGATGCGTAGTTCGACTTGGGCGCCGCACACACTGCAATACTTCATGGGGTACCGTGAACTTTCATATTGGAAGGTTGGCGCGAAACAGCATAATCATCAGGCGGCGCTACTGTGAATTTGTGCTGATCTTGTTTGCAGCCGATGCGGCTTTGGGGAAATTTTTGTCCAGTACGCGCTGAGCATCGTCGCGCAGCTCCTTCATGCCCAGTGCATTGTAGCCTCGCACCAGTATCAGCAGTGCATCCTGTATGGCTGGCGTATTCGGATATTGCGTCAACACCTCCTTGGCACGGTTCACCGCAGCGATGTTCGCGCCTCGGCGCAGGTAGTATCTGGCGACATGGATTTCGTATTTTGCCAGCGCACTGAGCAGATACTGCATGCGCAATCTGGAATCGGGTGTGTACCTGCTGGAAGGGAAGCGCGTTACCAGATCCTTGAAGGCGGAATACGAATTACGCGCCGCTTTCGGGTCGCGCTCGGTGGGATCCTGCCCGAAAGCCAAGCCAAAGATGCCAATATCGGCATTGAAGTTGGCCAGACCTTTCACATAGTAGGCGTAGTCCACATTCGGGCTGTTCGGGTACTGCTTGATGAACAGGTCCGCTGCGGTAATGGCGGATTCAGGCTCGTTCTGCCGGTAGTAGGCGTAAGTGATCTCGAGTTGTGCCTGTTGAGCGTAACGCCCGTATGGATAATGCGATATAAGGGACTCAAACTGTTTGATGGCTTCATCGAAGCTGTTCTCGTTGAGGCGTTTCTTTGCATCGCTATACATCACCTCGGCGGAAGACGTTTTTGCCGGATTGTCGGCATTCAGCACAGTTTCGGAGCTGCATGCAGCTAACGTAACTAACACGAATACAGCTAAACTAGGGCGCATGATAAAACCAAAAGACGGGCGTATGATAAAACCAAAAGACGGGCGCAAGATATAACCAGAAAATGGGCGCATGACAAATCCAGAAAATAATTTGCGCGATTATAGCGCAAACCCCAGCCTCTCCGAACCGGAGCATTTCACCGTTCCCGATGAATACGCCGGACTGCGCCTGGATCAGGCATTGGTTAAATTCTTTCCCGAGTATTCGCGCAGCCGTTTGCAGGAATGGATCACCCAGCAGCAAGTAAGGGTAGATGGTGAATTTGCCACGTCCAAGCAAAAAGTCTGGGGCGGAGAAAAGCTGGAAGTGCTGCCGCAATCTCATCCAGCCGAACAACCCTATCTGGCCGAGGACATCGCGCTCGAAATCTTGTATGAGGACGATGCGTTGCTGGTGATCAACAAGCCGGTCGGGCTGGTGGTGCATCCTGGCAGCGGCAACTGGGAAGGAACCTTGCTCAACGCCTTGCTGCATCATGCGCCGCAATTGGCAGATGTGCCGCGCGCCGGCATCGTGCATCGGCTGGACAAAGACACCAGCGGTTTGCTGGTGGTCGCCAAAACCCTCACCGCACAAACTGCGCTGGTGCGCCAGCTTGAAGCACGCAGTGTGCAGCGCGAATACTTGGCGTTGGTGCATGGCGAGCTGACTCGTCCCGGCAAAGTGGATGCACCCATCGGGCGTCACCCATCCCAGCGCGTCAAGATGGCCGTGGTAGAAAACGGCAAGCCTGCGGTCACGCATTATCTGATCGAAAGAAAATTTCCGAGCTGCACCTTGCTGCGCTGCCGGTTGGAAACCGGCCGCACCCACCAGATACGCGTGCATCTGGCACAGATCGGCCATCCGCTGGTGGGCGATAGCGTGTATTTGAAAGGCCCGCAAAAATGTGTGCCGCAACTGCGCGCCTTGTTAAACAGTTTTCCGCGCCAGGCATTGCACGCCACACGCCTTGCACTGAAACATCCGGTCACGGGTGAAGTGATGGAGTGGCATGCGCCGCTGCCGCAAGACATGGTACAACTGTTGCAACAGATCAAGGCGATTGTGAATGAGTCGACCCGATAAATTGACAATTCCCGGCCATTTGATCATCCCGGATTGGCCCGCTCCCGCCAATGTCAAAACCTTGCAGACCACTCGCGTGGGTGGCAACATCAGCGCGCCTTATGACAGCTTCAATCTCGGCGACCATGTAGGAGATGCGCCGATGACCGTGGTGCGCAACCGCATGTTGCTCAACACGCTGTTGCCCAGCGAACCGGTGTGGCTGAAGCAAGTGCATGGCACCGTTGTCGCCAATGCAGATATGGCGTCATGCCTGCCGCAAGCGGATGCCTGCATCGCGCGGCATCGCGATGCCGTGTGCGTGGTGATGACTGCCGACTGCCTGCCGGTGTTGTTGTGCGATACGCAAGGCAGCGTGGTCGGTGCGGCACACGCCGGATGGAAAGGGCTGGCGGCAGGCGTCATCGAAACCACCGTGCAGGCGATGGATATCGCGCCGCAAAATTTGATGGCGTGGTTCGGTCCGGCCATCAGCCAGCAAGCGTTCGAGGTGGGTGAGGAAGTGCGTGCCTTGTTTGTTGATGCCGACCCGCAAGCTGCAGCGGCATTCGTTTCCGGGCAGAACGGGAAATGGCTGGCCGACATCTATGCATTGGCGCGCTTGCGCCTAGACGTGTTGGGCATTGCGCAGATATATGGTGGCAGCTACTGCACTTACCGCGAACGCGAACGCTTCTTTTCTTTCCGCCGCGATGGGGTGACCGGGAGAATGGGGTCTTTCATCTGGTTGTCTTCCTGAATCCAGCTTACCGGGATAATCCTCGTTTGGTTGTCGCGGGTGATATAATCCGCGCCCGCGATTTTCCGAATCATCCCCATGACCGTTTTGCTATGGATCATAGTCGTCAGTATCTTTGGCGGAGTGTTGAGCGTGTCCTGTGCCGCGCTGTTCGCCTTGAACGCGCGCGCGCATTGGGTGAACTCGCTGGTCAGCTACGCCATCGGCGCATTGCTGGGCGCGGCCTTTCTCGAGATATTGCCTGAGGCGTTTAAATCCACCGCCAGCGTGACGGTTGTCAGTGGCACCGTGCTGGGCGGCATCCTGCTGTTTTTTACGCTGGAAAAATTATTGTTGTGGCGGCATTGCCACCACGACCACTGCGAAGCGCATGATCCCACCGAATCCATCAAGCACGGCGATCAGGGGCGCAGCGGCACGATGATCATGGTGGGCAACACGTTCCACAACTTTGTCGACGGCATCATCATCGCCGCTGCATTCCTGGCTGATGTGAATCTGGGTGTGGTCACCGCGCTGGCGATCATCGCGCACGAGATTCCGCAGGAAGTTGGCGACTTCATGATCCTGCTGCATTCCGGTTATACCAAGGCGCAGGCTTTGCTGCTCAATCTGGTGTCCAGCCTAGCCACCATGCTGGGCGGCGTGCTGGCCTATTACGCGTTGCGCTCGATGCAGGGCGCGGTGCCTATCCTGTTGGCTCTGGCCGCATCCAGCATGATCTACGTGGCGGTTGCCGACCTGATTCCCGGCTTGCACAAGCGCACCACCTTGCGAGATACGCTGGAGCAAGTCGTGCTGATCGCGCTAGGCATATCTTCCATCGTATTTGTGCAATTTCTGGTTTCCGAATAAATGAAAAAATCCAATCCGCCGCGCGTCGGCTTCGTCTCGCTCGGTTGTCCCAAGGCGACCGTAGATTCCGAACACATCCTCACGCGCCTGCGCGCCGAAGGGTATCTGATTTCCGACAGCTATCAGGATGCCGACCTGGTCGTGGTTAACACCTGCGGCTTCATCGACAGCGCAGTAGCCGAATCGCTGGACGCGATCGGCGAAGCGCTGAAGGAGAACGGCAAGGTGATTGTCACCGGCTGCCTTGGCGCAAAGGGCGATGTGGTGAAGAATGCGCATCCCAGCGTACTCGCCGTCACTGGCCCGCATGCTACCGATGAAGTGATGGAAGCGGTGCATGCACACCTGCCCAAACTCCACGACCCCTACATGGATCTTGTGCCGCCGCAGGGTATACGCTTGACGCCCAAACATTTCGCCTATGTGAAGATCTCCGAAGGCTGCAACCATCGCTGCACCTTCTGCATCATCCCCAGCATGCGCGGCGACCTGGTCAGCCGCCCGGTTGGCGATGTGATGGAAGAAGCGCGCAAGCTGGTCGAAGCGGGCGTAAAGGAATTGCTGGTGATCTCGCAGGACACCTCTGCGTATGGCGTGGACGTGAAATACCGCACCGGCTTCTGGGGCGGCAGGCCGCTCAAGACGCGCATGACCGAACTGGCGGCGGCGCTTGGAGAACTCGGCGTATGGGTGCGCCTGCATTACGTGTATCCGTATCCTCATGTGGACGAGGTGATCCCGCTGATGGCGCAGGGAAAGATATTGCCCTATCTGGATATACCGTTTCAGCACGCCAACCAGCGCATCCTCAAGCTGATGAAGCGTCCCGGCGACAGCAACAACGTGCTGGCGCGCATCAGGCAATGGCGCGAGATATGTCCAGACCTGACACTGCGCAGCACCTTCATCGTCGGCTTCCCCGGTGAGACCGAGGAAGAATTCGAAGAGCTGCTGGACTTCATCGAAGAAGCGCAACTGGACCGCGTCGGCGCGTTTGCGTATTCGCCGGTGGAAGGCGCCAAGGCCAATGAGTTGCCCGGCCACATCCCGCCCGAAGTGCAGCAGGAGCGCCTTGCGCGTTTGATGCTGCTACAAGAAGAGATCAGCGAAGAACGCCTCAAGCGCAAGATCGGCAAGACCATCACCGTGCTGGTCGACGAAGTGGACGAGGAGGGCGCGATCGCGCGCAGCTCGGCGGACGCACCGGAGATTGACGGACTGGTGTACATCGAAAACGGATTGCAGTTGAACGTGGGCGATTTCGTCGAAGTGAAGGTCACCGATTCCGATGAGCATGACTTGTGGGCGGAGATCGCCGAATAGTAGCTTGCCTGATCAATGAATTCCCGATAGTCTGATTGCGCGCCATCACTGTAGTAAAGGAGCAACCCATGACCAAACCATCCGACACATCCTTGAACGAAAGTATCTCCTGCGATATTTGCCGCAAGGAAGTACCGCTATCCGAGGCGGTGATCCCCGAGGCCGCTGACTATGTGGCGCATTTTTGCGGGCTTGAGTGCTATGCGAAATGGAAGCAGCAGAGCGAATACTCTGGGCAACAGGGCGGAAAAACCAAAATATAAGCTGTAGTGCCACCATGATTCACCAAGAGTCATTCCTTGAATTTCTGCATGACATGATCCCTGAAACATCCGACCGCACATCCATCGAACCCGGCACGGTAGGCCCATGCCATGTTGGTAGCGATGCCCTGATCGGCATCAAGCGCCAGCAGACCAATCCCACCCGCTGGATCGGAGATAGCTGGCAAGCATTCGCCGATGTGCTGCGCGAAAATGGTATCGAGTTGCGCGAGAGCATTGCCGCACGCGGTACTTTCGCCACCGATGCGGGCGGCACGGCGTATGGAATGCCGCACGGCGTGGTGATCGCGCGCAGTGCAGCACAGGTTTCTGCTTTGCTCAAGGCTGCTCAACAATATCGCGTGCCGGTCACGGTGCGCGGCGGCGGGCTCATCACCGAGGGCGAATCAGTCGCATTCGGCGGCGTGCTGCTGGACATGACCGGGATGAGCAGGGTGCTGCATATCGACACCGACGCGCTGACCGTGCGTACCGAAGGCGGGATCTTCTGGCACAGCCTGGCCGAGGAATTGCGCCGCGCGAATATGGATTATCTTTCCGCACCGCTCAATATGACCTCTTCGGTCGGCGGCACGCTGGGCGTGGGCGGCATAGACGTGAATTCACCGCGCCTCGGTTGCAGCGCCGATCAGGCACTGGCGTTGCAGGTGGTGACCCCGACCGGCGACATCGTCGAATGTTCGGATACGCTGAATGCAGAATTATTCCAGCGGGTGATCTTGGGCTACGGCCAGTTTGGCGTGATCACCGAGGCCACGCTGAAGATACGCCCCTATACGCCGCTGCGCATGCATTATTTTTATTATGACTCGCTGCGCAGCGCGATCGAGGATCTGCAAATGCTGGATAAGAATGACGCCAGCGATTATTCCGGCATCCTCACCATCATGGATTGCGCGGTGAACCTGCTGGTGGCCTTTGATTCCGATGAACGCGAAGCCGCGTTCAAGGCAAACTGGCAGGCTCGTTTGCGCGGTCATGGGGAATTCGGTTTTGCGCTGTGCATAGCAGGCCGCTATGCGCTGCGCCCGTGGAAATTGGGCGAAGCGTGGTTTTTGTTCCGGCGCAAACGCGAACTCTTTCCTGAATTGCAACGCGCCGAGTACATGCGCGACGGCAAGATGGTCGACCGCACCGTGGTGTTCTCTCGCGCGGTGTGGAAATTCTGGGGCGGCAAGCAGATGGTCATTCCCGACCTCGCGACCTCGTCGGAAAAATTTGTCGAAGCAGTGGAGCGCGGCAACAAGGTCTGCCGCAAATATTTCCCGCACTACACGCTGTATCTGGTCGGTATCAAACTGCGCCCCGAGCACAAGGCGCATTACGAGATGTCCTGCATCCCGCCGGATGCCGAAGACTGGGCCTACGGTTGCGAGTTCGAGCCGATGATAGGCGGTCATGTGTATAGCCGCGACCATTTGCAATCGTTCAAGAACGCGATCTACGACATCGGTGTCGATCTGGGCGGCAGCTACTATCGTTTTGGCGGCATGATGAAAGGCTATATCCGGCGTGTGTTCGGCGACGAGGTGGTTGATCGGCATCTGGCGATGAAGCGCCGTGCCGACCCGGCGATGATCTTGAATCGGGATGTGATCTTCTGATGTGGGGCTTCGTTAAAAATGCATTCATCCCGCGCCGCGACCACACCGACTGTAGCGGTTGCAGCCTGTGCCTGCCGGTGTGCCCGGTGTGGCGGCAAACTCGTGACATCAGCCTGACTCCGCATGGGCGCGCCAAGGCGATGCAGCAGGGTGAAGCTGTTAGTGTCGTTGCGGTCGAGAGTTGCACGCTGTGCGGTGCCTGCGATCCTGTATGCCCGGAACAAATCGATTTGAGTGGAATGACGCTCAAGCTGCGCCGCCAAACGGAACATCCGCACGCACCAGCCCTGCAAGCGCGCATGGATGAGAAAGCTGCGCATCCGCTCACGAGCCAACACGCTGCGGCCAAATGGTTACCCGATCAGGCATTGAGTGAACATCCCGAGCTGTTGGCGCGCATCACTGACTTGCTGGGCGCACGCGTGACGGAAGATGATGGCGCAGACATCGCGCTGGCACTGGAAGCCGGCGTCATCATTCCGGCGCATCGGATGCAACGCTTTCTGGCTCCGTTAAAAGGGGTGAAAAGGATCATCGTCGCCGATGGGCTGTTGTTAAAACACTTGAAGAAATTGTTGCCCGCCATGTACTTTGTCAGTTTGGGTGAAGCGCTCAGCAATCACGCCGACGTGAGCCACAACCTGCGCGCTACTGATCTTTATGTCATCGAGCCGCGCGCCTACCACTCGGATTACCAGCGCCTGGTCAAGCACTACGACCGCCTGCGTGCCAAACATGGCTGCGCCTTTAACCTCGACCTGCAGCGCATCGCCATTCCCATCACCTCGCGCAACCTGCCTCAAAGGATGGGGTTGATGGCGCATGATGATGACGCACAAGCGCGCTGGGCGCTGCATGGCCGCAGCATCAGCCGCATCGTGGTCGAGAGTTCGGAAGATGGCATGGCACTTGAAAAGATCAGCGATGTTCCGGTGGTGCATCTGGCAGAATTGGCGGATCATGGCGTTCATGTTCAAGCGTGATTTTGATTAAAGGAATTGAGCTCTAATGCGTACAGTTGATGTCATTATCGTCGGGGCCAGTCTCTCCGCAGCCGCCGCCGCAAAACGCCTGGTGGATGCTGGCTTGGAGACCATTGTGCTGGAGCGGCAAGCTTTGCCGCGCCACAAGATTTGCAGCGGCATCCTGTCGCCACGCGGCCATCGTTTTCTGCTGGAGAATTTCGGCCCGCTGCCGCGCGAGGTGTTGCATGAGCCGGTCTCGTGCAAGGGCGTGACGTTTCATTTTCCCAGCATGGTGTCGATGCCGATGGATTTCTTCGGCGGCACGACGCCGCATTTGCACCGCAAATTTTCCGACCACTGGGCGATCCAGCGCAGCGGGGCGGAGGTGCATGACCAGACTTCGTTCGTCGGGCTGCAGGATAACGGCGACCATGTGATCGTGAAGGCGCGCAAGAATGGCGAGCCGGTCGAGTACCGCGCGCGTTACGTCATCGGCGCGGATGGCCCGAGTTCGCCGGTGACCCGCGCGATCTACCCGGATTATCCGCAATCCATACCTTGGTTCTTCGTCGGGCAAAAATTCCACGAGATTATCGAATGTCCGTTGGATGAACAATATTTTCATTTCTGGTTTCATCCCGGCCTCGGCCACTACACCTGGAGCCACGCCCGCGACGGGCGGGAGATCGTCGGCGTGGGTTTCAAGCGTGGCGACAATTTCGCGAAGAAGCATCTGAACGTGGTGAATTATCTTTCCGACAAACATGGAGTGCGCTTGGGCGATCCGCTGGACGATGAAGGTTGTGCGGAAAATTTCGGGCCGTCGCTGATCAACCGCTATGTGTTCGGCAAGGGCAATGTGCTGGTCAGCGGGCAGGCGGGCGGCTTCCTCAACATGATAGGCGAGGGCATGAGCTGCGCGCTGCACTCCGGCGCGATCAGCGGTGAGGCCATTGTTGAGGCACGGCTACGCAACCGTTCAGTGCAGGAAATGTATCGCAGAATGATCGCCTCTGAAGTGCGCCGCACCTCAGACCAGTGGAACCCGCTCAAGATCGCTTTCGATCGGCCTCACGAAGCTGATTTTCCCGCCGCGCTGATGGCGTTGAGCTGGCGCGACCGCGCCAAAGTGCTGCGCGATATGTGGCGCTTCATCGTGCTGTACAAGGAATTCAAGTGGGGGCGAGAAATTTTCAAGGCTGCTATGCTTCGGCCATTCATCGGGGGGTATCCGATGAAACACTGGCGTTAACGAGCTGCTTATCTCTAGCTATCGCCTATTACACGCGGGTATGAGCTTTGCCTTGCACTTCAGCCGGGATGTTATGGCTGCTTTCATTGAACTGTTTCTCTGGTTCATCATCGTCACGCATACCTTTCTTGAAGTCTTTCACCGCGCCGCCCAGATCGCTGCCGATGTTGCGCAGTTTCTTCGTGCCGAAGATCAACATGACCACCAGCAATACGATCAGCCAATGCCAGATACTCAATGAACCCATGATTTTCTCCTTGAATTGTTTTTGATATGGGTTTTAGCGCAGATATCCTGCGAGGGAATCGCGCACCTGCGGCGGTAATTGCACTTCTTCGTAGTAATTGGGGTGGTGTATGCCTGCCCTTACGACTGCGCCCTGCTTGATTGCGGTGACCATTTCCGGTGTGAGTTCGAAACGCAGGAAGTGCACCGCAGCGGTCTTGTCCCCGGTTTCCCGATCCATATCTTCGTTGGCGATCGGGTAGACCATGGCGCAACCTTCAGCCTGTACCCAGATGGTCTTCTCGATGCCGGTCAGGCTTGCAAGTGCCGCGCGTCGCTCCTCCACATCTTCATACTCCAACATGAAAGTTGCCTTCCAGTTGCTGCCGTCCGGGATGAGGGGATTGTAGACATCCAGTTCCTGCTGAATACCTTCCGGCTCGAAGATGCGCTCGAGCCGCAGCATTTCCTGCACCTGGTATTGCATCGTGAGGCTGTCCTCGAAATACAGCGTGGCATGCGAGCCGATGGCTAACCTGCGGTTCGTCTTGTGTTCCATGACCTTGGCCCGGAACTCAGGCCGGATGCGGGCGTAATGTTCAAGGCCATATAATTTTTCGTGGGTGAGTTGCATGGTTTTCTTTCTGTTCAGATTCCGTAAGCCTTGCGCAGCAAGGTGATCGGGTGTTCCGGCGTGCGGTCGTCCTTGAGACCGTTTTCGATATGGTGACCGGCCATCGCACAGTCGCTGCCGTAATGCTGCGCCTCCGCTTTCCTGACCCGGTCCACCACCGGCATGACGATCTTCATCGCCGATCCATGGAACTCCTTTTTCACGGCGTAGGTGCCATCGTGGCCGGAACAGCGCTCGATGATCTCCACCGTGGTGCCGGGCACCAGCGACAAGGCTTCGCGGGTTTTCTGGCCGATGTTCTGCACGCGCTGATGGCAGGCAGCGTGATACGCCACTTTGCCCAGTGGTTGCTTGAAGTCTGTCCTGAGTTTGCCTTCCTTGTTGCGCAGCATCAGATATTCGAATGGATCGAAAAAGGCTTGCTTCACTTTCTGCACTTCGGGATCGCCCGGGAACATCAGCGGCAATTCCTGCTTGAACATCAGCACGCAGGATGGAACCAGCGCGGTCAGATCCCAGCCCTCATCGACGAGTTTGGCGAGCATCGGAATGTTGTACTCCTTGGCTTTCTGCACTGCATCCAGATTGCCCAATTCAAGTTTTGGCATGCCGCAGCAGCGTTCCTGTTCTGCAAGAATAATGGGAATGCCGTTATGCTCGAAGACCGCGACAAAGTCCTCGCCCGGCCCAGGCTCGTTGCGGTTCATGTAGCAGGTGGCGAACAGTGCAACCTTGCCTCTGGTTTTTCCGGCAGGTTCGGTTTGATTGGCGCTGCTATGACCCGAGAGACGGCTGCGCAGCGGATTGCTATGGAATTCCGGCAGCCATGCATCGGCATGAATACCCGCCACGGCTTCCAATCCCTTGCGTGCTATGCCGATCTTGTTGACTGCATTCACCACCTGGGCCACCATCGGTATGCCCGCCAGACTGCCGACGGTGTCGGTGCTGGTCAGTATCCGGTCGCGCAGCTTCACGTCGCCTTTCTTGAATTTTACAGCCTTGGCTCTGAGCATCAGATGGGGAAAGTCCACGTTCCACTCATGCGGAGGCACGTAAGGGCACTTGGTCATGTAGCACAGATCGCAGAGGTAACAATGATCCACGACCTTCGAATAATCAGACTTCGCGATGCTATCCACTTCCAGCGTGGGAGATTCGTCCACCAGGTCGAACAGCGTGGGGAATGACTGGCACAGACTGACGCAGCGGCGGCATCCGTGACAGATGTCGAAGACCCGTTCCATTTCCTTGTACAACGATTCTTCGTTGTAAAAATCCAGGTTCTTCCAGTCCAAAGGGTGGCGGGTAGGGGCTTGAAGATTACCTTCACGGGTTGGGGCGGCCATGGCATCGTCCTGTGCGTTTTTTAATCAGAAAAAACCGGCCGCAGATAACGCGGCCGGACCATAGTTACGAGCAGGGCTTATGCCTTGAACTCGTTGAGCGCTTTCTGGTAGCGATTGGCGTGGGAACGTTCTGCCTTGGCCAGAGTTTCGAACCAGTCGGCGACTTCGTTGAAGCCTTCTGCCCGTGCGGTCTTGGCCATGCCCGGGTACATGTCGGTGTACTCGTGGGTTTCTCCCGCTACAGAACTTTTCAGATTGTCCTCGGTGCCGCCGAACGGCAAGCCGGTGGCAGGGTCACCGCACTGCTCCAGATATTCCAGATGTCCATGCGCATGACCGGTCTCTCCTTCGGCGGTGGAACGGAACAATGCTGATACATCGTTGTAGCCTTCGATGTCTGCTTTGCCTGCAAAATAAAGATAGCGGCGGTTAGCCATGGATTCGCCAGCGAAGGCGTCTTTCAGGGATTGCTCGGTTTTGCTTCCTTTCAGTTTCATGATATTCACCTTTCAAGTGTTGAAAAATATTGACTATCGATCAAGTGACCATAAGTCACAGTTAACAGCATACTATTTTGACATTGTTGTAAAAAGTAAATTATTTAGATTGTTTCGATTGGCCAAATAGATTGTATTGCAGGAGACCCAGAAATTCCGCTAATTTATTTCACCGCCTGAGTCCCCGGTGGCAACTTGTCTTTAAGGAATTTCGCCAGACTTTCCATCGTGGGCGCGATGGGCGAGCGCCGCCGCCAAACCAGTCCAATGATGCGTGATGCGCCAGGGGACGCGAGCGGACGCAGTGCGACACGGGTACCAATATCGTGAGATTGCATGCCGGCCAGTGCCGGAATCAACGTGACACCCAGCCCCATGCCAACCATCTGGCGGAGGGTTTCCAAACTGGTTGCACGAATTTCCTCGTTGTCGAGTCCCTCCAGGCGGCAAGCTTCCAGTGCCTGATTGCGCAGGCAGTGCCCTTCTTCCAGCAAAAAAAGGCCGGCATGAACCAGCTCGTCGATATGCACTTCTTTCGCTGCGGCCAAGGGATGGTCGGCGGGTACGGCGGCCAAAAACGGTTCGCTGAATAGTGCTACGGTTTCCATAGCAGGGTCGTCGACTGGCAAAGGCAGAGCCAGCAGTCCCGCATCCAGCTTTCCCTCGGTCAAGTGAGCAAGCACATGCGGCGTCATTTCCTCGCGCAGCAACAGGCGCAATTTTGGGAAATGCTCGTGCACCAAGGGCAGGACATGGGGCAGGTAATACGGCCCCAGCGTGGGGATGACGCCGAGATGAATGGCGCGAACCATCGGGTCTTTGATTTGCCGGGATAGTTCGCAGATACGGTTTGCTTCTTCAATGATGCGCCGGGCGGAATCCACGATTTCGCGGCCGGCCGGCGTGAGTGTCACGGATTTCAGGCTGCGGTCGAACAGGGCAATGCCTAGATAATCCTCCAGCTTTTTGATCTGGGTGGAAAGCGTGGATTGGCTGACAAAGCAGGCCTCGGCCGCATGGCCGAAGTGCCCGGCATCCGCCAGCGCCACTACATAGCGCAATTCTTGCAGGGTCATGGTTTGCCTTAAATAAAATGGATTAGAAGATTCCACGCCATTCCTTCTGATACATGAAACGGACAAAGTTATTAGGGCGTCAATGGCGCCAAGAATTGGCGCACAAACTTTCCAGTCAAGCTGTCCTCGTACCGTCATTCATATCAACAAACAATTTCCGAAACAGGATTCATATTATCAATGCGGTAACAAAGACGCGTGATTGATTCTGTCAATGACCCCGATTTATAGCATCCATTGCAATGTCGCCACGCCGCTTCACTTGTAGTCCACTGACTCGCGTGATTATCGGCATACGATTGATTCCTTCAATGGATGCGATTCATACAATTCGTTAGATTTGTTCACGCTTTCGGCCTTAAATCACCACCGTTGATGGGCTGGCAAAGCTTGAAACTTGAATCATCAACACAAAAGCAAAGATATTGCAGCACTCCGAAGTGGGCAAGTTGTTTTCGGTGCCTGAAAGATTAACGGGTATATTTCATGTGAAGAGGAGAAAAGTAATGACTGACTTTACCAGGATGGACAGGAGAGATTTTCTAAGTATCACAGGCAAGGCGGGATTGTCGACATTGGTTGCGAGCGCTGTGGGTGTCAACTTTGGAATGGTGCAAGTGGCCGAGGCGGCAGTTGGTAAGGGGAAAGTAAGTCCTTTCCGATTCGCGATACTGACTGACGCGCATCTGTTCAGCCAAGCTGATCACAAGTTCGACGGTCAGATGGCAGATGCGGTCAAACAAGTCATGAGCATGAAGCCGCTTCCTGATTTCGTCGTTTATACCGGCGATATTGCACAGAACGGCACTGCAGATCAACTGGAGAAAGGCAAAAAGATCCTCTCCAAACTAACAATGCCGATCCATTTCATTCCCGGTGAGCACGATTGGTATCTGGATATGGGGACGGCATGGAAAGGTAATTTCGGCAGCCCGACTTGGTCCTTTGACCATAAGGGCGTGCATTTCATCGGGATGAACTCCATCCTAGTGCGGGATTTCTGGACCAAAGCAGGAATGTCGGCCAAGGAAAGAATGGGCGTGATGGAAATGCTGGAAAGCCCAATCGCCGGTCCGTGGGGCGTGCGTGAGGAGCAGCTTGATTGGCTGAAGAAAGATGTAAAGAATCTCGCGCCGGATACGCCGATCGTCGTCTTTACCCATTCGCCGTTGTGGGACTACTATCCCCGCTGGAATTTCCAGACCGAGGACGCTCCAGAGATCCGCGAGATACTGAAGAAATTCGAGCGCGTCATGGCATTCCACGGTCATGTGCACCAAACGGTCTACAACAAGATCGGAAACATGGGCTCTGTCGGAACGCTGTCTACCTCATGGCCGTGGCCTTACCCTGATGTCAAGCTGGCATATCCCTGGTCGCAAATGAACCGATCTGATCCGGCCATGTTTACAGATGGTCAAGGCGCTCAGCATATCGACTTGGAGAGAAATTTTGCAGGTGCTATGCAGTACGATCCGTTCGGGGATATGTTGAATCCAAACATGAAAAACGGCTTCAAAATCTAAGGAGGGAAGAGAGATGAAACTGAATATTACAAATCGTTTTAACGTTGCCATAGGATTGATCGCTCCCGTTGCCCTGGTCGGACTGCTTGCGTCCAACCCCGCAGCAGCCAGAGGACCATTTACCGCAGCCGAACTGGCGGATCAGGAAAAGGCGCTGCTTGCTGTGGTAGACCATGGACGTGATCTATGGCACGGCAGCAAATCGTCGATGTCCACTAACGGATTGGCTTGCGGTAACTGCCATCCGGATGCAGCAGCGTCGAACCCTCAGACATTCCCGAAGTTTCAGGCAAATCTGGGCAAGGTCATTCCGATACGCGAGATGATCAACTGGTGCATCATGGTTCCGCAAGGCGGGACAGCACTGGATGTTAACGGTGAAGATATGGTTGCGATGGAGGCATATGCGATGTACATGTACCGCGGCATCAAGATCGAACCGGGCTTGGCAACCAAGCAGACTCCGCCTGTAGTGGTGAAATCGGGTCCTGGTTTCCCCAAAAAGGGATCGGGTATCGGCTTCGACAAGTAAATAGATCAGCGGGTGGTCGCTATTGTGACCGCCCGTTTTTTTATGACAGGATAATAGACTTTCAAGCGGGTGACTCCGCTCTGTTTTTTTCAAGGGAGATGAATGATGAGGGCAAGACACTTTTTCTTTTTTCTGTTGATGGGGAATTTACCTGCTTGGTCAGTTGCATGGGCGGAACAAAAATGCGATACCCACGCCTACCCGATGTCGATACATGCTGAGCAATTCAAGGACAATGGCGATGGCACACTGACCGACAATCAATCAAAGCTTACGTGGATGCGTTGTTCGCTGGGGCAGGTCTGGTCAGGTGCAACTTGTACCGGCACACCGAGTATCCACACCTGGCAGTCCGCGCAAGATGCGGCGGTCAAGCTCGATCAGCAGGGTGGTTATGCCGGACGCAAAGACTGGCGTGTGCCGCAGATACCAGAGCTGGCAATGATCGTGGAGCGCCAATGCTCAAATCCGCGGACTAATATGGCACTGTTCCCGGCGACTCCGGCGAATTACTTCTGGACAGCCACTGTGCCTGCCGATCCCGGCAATGCCTATGTGCTCAGCTTCGGCGATGAAGGTGCCAAGTATAAGAGCAGGGGAGAAGCGCTTAACGTTCGTTTGGTGAGTGGCGGCAAGCCTATGTAGGAACGCGGGAGGGGGAATGGAATTATGCCGTTTTGAAGAATTCCACCGCCTCAGCCTCCACCCGAGTTCGTTTGAACGGCGGCAAGCTCTGCCAGATGCGCTTGCCGTAAGGCTTGGTGATGATGCGCGGATCGCAGATCATCAGCACGCCCCGGTCGGTCTCGTCGCGGATCAACCGCCCCGCACCCTGTTTCAGCGTGATGATCGCGCGCGGCAACTGGTATTCCATGAACGCGTTGCGTCCCTGTTTGTTGAGTTGTTCGATGCGCGCCGCCAGCACCGGATCATCGGGCGGGGCGAACGGCAGCTTGTCGATGATGACCAGTGACAGCGCCTCACCGCGCACGTCCACCCCTTCCCAGAACGACTGGCTGCCGAGCAGCACCGCGTTGCCGTGGTCGCGGAAGCGCGTCAGTAACTCGCTACGCGAGCCTTCGCCTTGCAGCATCAGCGGATAGTCCCAGCCGCGCCGGTCGAATTCCGCCACCAGAATGTCATAGGCACGCTGCATCGCGCGCAGACTGGTGAACAGGAAAAATGCCCGGCCTTTGCTCGCCTCGACCAAAGGCAACGCGGCCTGCACCACCGCCTCGGTATAGCCTTCGCTGTTCGGTTCCGGCAGGCCTGTCGGCACATACATCAACGCCTGCTCGCAGTAGTTGAACGGGCTGTCCCAGCACGCGGTCTTCGCATTGAGCAAGCCCATCTCGGTTTGATAGAGCGAGAAATTCTGTTTTACCGCCAGCGTCGCGGAAGTGAATATCCACGCGCGCGCACTGCCGCCGATCTGCTTCTCGAAAATCTCCGCGATGGACAGCGGCGTGGTGTTGAGTTGCAGCGAGTGGTGGAATATCTCCAGCCACCTGACTTGATCCGGCACATCTTCTTTTTGCCATTTGGCCAATTGCTGCACCAAAGCCTGCGTGCGCTGCCAGCAATTCTCCAATCCCTCGCTGCGTTCCGCCTGTTTTTCCAGCAGGCCGCTCAACTGCGCCAGCTTCTCGCTCAAGGTCTTCAGCGCAGGGGCGAACTCCTTGAAATTTTCTGTCGCGCTGGCGGGCATCCGGCCTTCTTTCTTGAATACCAGTCGCAAGTCGCGCGCGGCCTTGTCCAGTTCGTCGCAAGCCTTGGGCAACGGCGCGAAATCCTTGGCGGCTGCCGCCGTTTCGATGCGTGAGTCGCGCGCCAGGTCGAGCAGCAGCGTCGTGGATAGCGTCTCGCCGAAGAACAGGCTGGCGGTCTCGGGCAGTTGATGCGCCTCGTCGAAGATCACCGTGTTGCAGGCCGGCAGCAGCTCGGCCACGCCCTCGTCGCGCAGCATCACGTCTGCGAAGAACAGGTGATGGTTCACCACCACGATGTCCGCCTTCATCGCCTCGGTGCGCGCCTTGAGCACGAAGCATTCCTTGTGGTTGGGACATTCCTGGCCGAGACAATTGTCGCGCGTCGACGTCACCTGCATCCAGATCGGCGCGTTCTCCGGCACATCCGCCAGCCCACCCTTGTCGCCCGAGTCGCTGACCTTGGCGTAGCTCTTGATCTTGCCCAGATGCTTGATGTCCTCGCGCGTCTTGAACATGCCGTCCGATTCGGTGCGCGCCAGATGATAGTGGCACACATAGTTCGCGCGTCCCTTGAGCAGCGCCACCGAAACCGGCGCCTTCAGCGCATCGCGCACCATCGGCAAATCTTTCTGGAACAGCTGGTCCTGCAAATTCTTCGTGCCGGTCGAGATGATCACCTTGCCGCCCGCGAGCAGCGCGGGCACCAGATAGGCGAAGGTCTTGCCGGTGCCGGTACCCGCTTCGACCACCAGTATCTCGTTATTGCGTATCGCCTCGGCCACGGCCAGCGCCATCTCGCGCTGCTGCGCGCGCGGACGGAACGAAGCGACTTCAGCGGCAAGCGGGCTTTGTTCTGAGAAAAAACGTTCGACTTCGAGGGACACGGTGATGAGAGAAATTAAGGGATATGGTTATTTGCTGAACGCAGCGTTATAGTGCGGCGTGGATTTTACGCGAGGGCGTGTATGAAGGGTGGGATTTTCGATGTGAGGAATGGAAATGTCGAACTTGTTTTTTGTTCGATTTCTAAATTAGCTAGGCTCATTAGGAGGTTTCTATGTTCTGCTCACACTGTGGTAAGGGGCGGATTCAAGGATGAAGTGCAATTTTGAGTAACCCTGGTCAGATGGGCGGGATGCGGTAGCATCCATGCCTTTTTGACCAGCCAGTCGAAATTGCGAAGATGAACTACACACACCTCACCCAAGAAGAACGATACCAGA
>JANXXH010000099.1 GCA_025350705.1 Gallionella sp. | reverse complement strand
CTTCGCTCACTTGTTTAACGAAACCCGGCTGGCGGAACTGCCTGGCACTAACGTTGACAGCAAGCGTCAATTCGCGAGTGAGCGGCTTGCCAGCCCATTCCTTAAGTTGAGCGCAGGCCGTTTGCAACACCCACAGGCCGAGAGGCAGAATCAATCCGGTGTCTTCCGCAACGGGAATGAATTTTGCGGGGCTGATCATACCTTGCTCCGGATGCTCCCAGCGGATGAGTGCCTCTGCACCAATGTGACGTTGTTCGCTATCGACCTGCACCTGATAGTGCAGCTTGAATTCATGATTTGGTATTGCCTTGCGCATTCCGGCTTCGATCTGGCTGCGAATTTCTAGCGCTTCCTGCATTGCGGGATCAAAGAAGTGCAAGGTGTTGCGCCCGGATTTCTTTGCCGCGTACATGGCTGTGTCAGCCTGTTTGAGCAGATCGTCGAGATTTTGTCTGTCGTTGGCAAACAAGGAGATGCCTATACTCGCCGAACCGTAATACTCCATATCTTTGAGCATGTAGGGCTGGTTGATGGCCTTGAGCAATTTTTCTCCCAGCCCGCGCGCCTGCACGACAGCCAGCGTCCTGTCTTCGCTTAATCCTTCCAATAACACCACGAATTCATCCCCGCCCAAACGCGCTATCGTGTCGCTCTCACGTATGCAGGCTCGCAGGCGCTGGCTCACCTCGATCAACAGCAGGTCGCCGATGTCGTGTCCTCTGGTGTCGTTCAATATTTTGAAATTATCCAGATCAATGAACAAAAGTCCGGCGCAGGTCTGGTTGCGCGCACTGGTTATGACGGCTTGATTGAGACGGTCGAACAGCAGCCGCCGGTTGGGCAATTGGCTGAGCGGATCATAATAGGCAAGATTGTGAATCTTTTCTTCAGCTTGTTTTCGTTCGGTGATATCAAGAAACGCACAAATATAATTCGTGATTTGGCCAGCCTTGCCGACAACGGCGGTAATGGCCAGCCATTCCGGATAGATTTCTCCACTCTTGCGGTGATTCCTGATTTCCCCTTGCCAGTAATTGTCGCGATGCAGGATTTCCCGCATATGCGGGTAGAACTCCGCATCCTGATGATCAGACTTGAGCATGCTCAGGTTATTGCCGATCGCTTCTTCGGCACTGTAACCGGTCAGTTTAGTGAACACGCGGTTGACCCGAACGATTACTTCATCATTATCAGTTACTATCATGCCTTCTTCGATTTCGAAGGCAGTGGCAGCAACACGCAAAGCCGCCTCGCGCTCTTCCAGCACCGTCATCATGCTATTGAAGGCATGGGCCATATCGGTGATGTCCTTCGGCCCGGTGAGCTTGGCCCGCACTCCCGATTCGCCTACCTTGGCACGGCCCATGCTGGCCGACAACAGGTTAAGCGGCCGCGTCATGCGGTTGGTCAGGAAGCGGATCAGGAACAGAAACAGCAGCGCGAAGGAAAATGACGTGGCCAGGTTGACGACAAAAATTTCGGTTGTGGTCTGAGCCAGCGCCGCCTTGCTCATCACCACAGCAACATGGCCGAGCAACTCTGGGGCGGCTGCCTTTACTTCGAATGGCGATTCGTCAGCTGGCTTTGTATACACCGGAGCTACAAACCACCATGCATTCCGGCTTTCGGCTTCGAGAACGGCTGCGGTCTGTACCCAGCTGGTTCGCTCCACTGCAGCGGGGAATTCGGCTGGGTTGGCGCTGCCACGTGTCAATAATGTGCGCTGGTTAACATCGCGTATTTCAACACTGACCACGCCCGGGAAAGCCATGGTCGCGTCCACCGCCACAGTTGCGTTGTCAGCCGAAGCATATATCAGTGCCAGTACGCTCTGACGTGCCAGATTCTCGGTGATGCGCTGGCCCTGCTCAAGCAGGTTAATGCGCACCCGCTGGTTACTCTGCCACGATCCAACCAAAGAGGAAGACAACGCCAGAAACAAAATCCCGAGCATTACCATGATGCCAAGCTGGCGCTCAAAAGTGAATCTTTGGAGAAATTTGTTGAGAATCTTCTTCATCGGCATGTGGTTTTATTGCTCAGGGTATGTCGTGTCGAAACCCTGCAACCCGGCTGGTTTGAGCCCAAAATGCTTGGCAGTGCGCAAGTTGACTGCGCTTTGTACGTCACGCAATGGCAGCATGCCACGTTTCCCGTAGTCCCCCGAGATCAGAATTTCCTGCGCCAAAC
>JANXXH010000091.1 GCA_025350705.1 Gallionella sp. | reverse complement strand
TCCTTGGATCGATTGATGTTCCATTCAAGCTTGGGCCTGACGGCCCCATGAATGGGCCCTGTAAAACTGTATCGGTTAAATCGTTGATCCATCGGATCGACGATATTGAATATCAACGCACCGGGATCATAAAATTCAGTGTTCCAATGATCCGCAAAATACCCTCCCATTGCAGCGCCAACAATATACGGGCCCTCATTGAGCAATCGGCCCGGGATTTTGCATTCGGCAACATACTCGCCTGGCGGAAGATCGATCACATCTTCGGAGTAAGTCACGAAGGCACAAGAGCCGTCTGCCCGATGAAAATGGAATTCGGGCACGAACTTGGCCTCCGCCTCTTTTTTGATCCGGTATTTCATGCGGACGACAAGCTCATCATGGATGGTCAATTCCGATGCATTCCCAGCCAGCTCTACCGCCAACAAAACGGCATTTTCACTTTCATATTCAGCTTTGGGAGGATTGTCATTTTCAATCTCATTTTCATTTTCTCCCTCGACTTCGCTCTCGCCTTCCCTCATGGTGTCACGATTATCCTGATGGTATGTCATAAGCGTATCGGATATTCCTCCCTGAAAAAGCACGCCGCCCTGCTTTAACAAGATCCCTTTTTGACATAGCTCGGAGATCATTGACATGCTGTGGCTCACGAACAATACGGTGCGGCCATCGTTGCTGACATCTTCGATCTTGGCCATGCATTTATTCTGGAAGTTTGTGTCACCCACACCCAGCACCTCATCCACGATCAGGATCTCTGAACCCAGATGGACAGCCACGGAAAAAGCGAGGCGGACATACATGCCGCTGGAATAACGTTTAACCGGTGTATCGAGGAATTTTTCAACCTCTGCAAAGGCGACGATCTCATCGAATAATCTCTTGATCTCCGCTTTGCTCATGCCCAGGATCGCGCCATTCAGGAATACATTTTCCCGCCCCGAGAGTTCGGGGTGGAACCCTGTGCCCACTTCCAGCAGGCTCGCCACGCGGCCTGTGATCGTTACCCTGCCCGATGTCGGCTCTGTGATGCGGCTCAGTATCTTCAGCAGTGTGGATTTTCCAGCGCCATTGCCCCCGATCAAGCCTACTCGGTCACCTTGTTCGATATTAAAGCTGACATCCTTGAGCGCCCAGAACTCTTCATGAGTGATGCCCTCTTTTGCTTTGGCAAGATTCGGGGTGCCGTCACTCTCCTGCTTTTGATGGCTGATGATGTATTTTTTCGAGAGGTTCTCGACGCAGATAACGGAGGCCATGGCTAGATATTGTCCACAAAAGATTTTTCCGTTTTGCGGAAATAAACTATGCCGGAGATGAATATTATTATCACTAATGCAATCGACAGCGAAAATCCTAACCAGTGGATCCTGGAATTGCCGCCCAGTATCGCCCAGCGAAAACCATCGACCACCCCGGCCATCGGGTTCATGAAATAGAACATCCGCCATTTTTCTGGAACAAGGCTGCTGCTGTATGCGACCGGGGAGAGGTACATCCCGAACTGCACCGCAACCGGGAGCATGATGCCAAAATCCCGGTGTTTGACGTTGAGCGCAGCCATCCACAAACCTGCGCCCATCGCGGTGGTCAACGCCAACAGAATAAACAGGGGCAAAGCAAACAGGCGCAGGCTAGGCGCAAACCCATACCAGATCATCAGCCCTATCATGATCAGACAGGCGATCAGAAAATCAACGAAGCTGACGATCATTGCGCTGGCAGGAAAAAGCAAACGCGGAAAGTACACCTTCGAGATCATTGCGGCATTGCTTACCAGGCTATCGCTGGCACCGCTGAGCGCACCGGTAAAAAATTGCCAGGGCAACAGCGCCGAAAGCACCAGCATCGAATAAGGCACTCCGTCAGAGGGCAGGGCAGCGAGCTTGCTGAAGACCAGTGTGAACACCAACATGGTGAAGAAGGGACGCGCCAAGGCCCACGCGAATCCAAAGTTGGTTTGCTTATAGCGCACAAGGATGTCGCGCCATGCCAGAAAAACGAACAGTTCGCGGTAACGCCACAGGTCGCGCCAATAATGGCGTTCTGCCCTGCCTGCTTCGATAACCAATGTCGCCTGACTGGCGTGCGTATCGATCATGGAAATGATTCCGCCTCTGCAAAGTTTTTTCCTTGTGCATCTTTGGCGGATACTGCCGGGGCAGCTTTCAGCTTCCAGTCTATCGCCAGCGCAGGATCGTCCCAGCGTATGCAACGCTCGTGTTCCGGATACCAGTAGTCGGTGGTCTTGTACAAGAATTCAGCGCTGTCTGTCAGGACGACAAAGCCATGCGCAAAACCTTCCGGTATCCACAGCATGAGTTTGTTCTCGGCGGATAATTCCAGCGCGACATGCTTGCCGAAGGTCGGCAAGCTTTTGCGGATGTCCACCGCGACATCGAGCACCGCGCCCTGCACTACGCGCACCAATTTTCCTTGCGGGCGCTGGATCTGATAATGCAATCCGCGCAGCACGTTTTTTACCGAGCGCGAATGATTGTCCTGCACGAAATCCAGATCATGACCGGTCAGCTCGGCAAACTTGCGCCGATTGAAACTTTCAAAAAAGAATCCTCTATCATCGCCGAATACTTTGGGTTCGATGATCAGCAGGTCGGGGATGGCGGTATGAATGATTTTCATTATTACATGCCTTCTTCTTTAAGCACCCGCATCAGGTAAGCGCCATAACCGCTCTTGAGCAGCGGTGCGGCGAGCTTCTCCAGTTGTGCGGCATCAACAAATTTCATGTGATAGGCGATCTCTTCCGGGCAGGCGATCTTGAGTCCCTGACGATGTTCGATGGTCTGGATGAATTGGCTGGCTTCGAGCAATGATTCGTGCGTGCCGGTATCTAGCCAAGCGTAGCCGCGCCCCATGATTTCAACGGACAGGTTGCTGCGCTCGAGATAGATGCGATTCACGTCGGTGATTTCCAGTTCGCCGCGAGGGGAGGGTTTGAGGTTGGCGGCGATATCCACCACGCTGTTGTCGTAAAAGTACAGGCCGGTGACGGCAAAGTTGGACTTGGGCTTTGATGGTTTTTCTTCCAGCGAGATCGCGCGCCCGTCTGCATCGAACGCCACCACGCCGTAGCGCTCGGGATCGCGCACGTGATAGGCGAACACGGTCGCGCCTGTTGCACGCTGCGTCGCGTTTGCCAACTGATGCTGGAAGGAATGTCCATAGAAAATGTTATCGCCCAGTACCAGCGCGGAGGGATGGTTGCCGATGAAGTCGCGCCCGATGATGAAGGCCTGAGCCAGTCCGTCCGGCGATGGCTGCACGGCATATTGCAGATTCAATCCCCACGATTTGCCGTCACCCAGCAATTGCTCGAAGCGAGGCGTGTCTTGCGGCGTGGAGATGATCAGAATGTCGCGTATCCCCGCCAGCATCAGCGTGGACAGCGGATAGTAGATCATCGGTTTGTCGTAGATCGGCAGGAGCTGCTTGGATACTGCCAGTGTGACGGGATGCAATCGTGTGCCGGTACCGCCGGCCAAGATGATGCCTTTTCTGGAAAGTAGTGAGTGGTGAGTGGTGAGTGGTGTCATGAAGCTCCCAATTTTTTGTGCAAACCAGTTAGTAACTTCCCGGCGCTATTAGCCAATTCAAAAGCAGGGTGATCTGGCGAAGCAAAACCCAGCATCACCGCCAGTTCTAATTGGGTTTCAAGTTCAGCCAACGAACCTCGCGATATCCCAACGAAATTCAAGAATTCCTTTGTACCATTTCTGCCTGCGCCCTCGGCAATATTACTTGGTATTGACACGGCCGCCCGCCTCATCTGCTGAGCCAAACCATCTCGTTCCTCTGCTGGAAAAGCTGAAGTCATTTGATATACGGCTTTTACCAGTTGCATCGCAAATTTCCAGGCTTCCAGTTGTTCGTGCGGTTTCCCCATGCTTTTCCCCACTCACCACTCACCACTCACCACTTACCACTTACCACTTTCCAGTATCTCAGTAAGCATTCGGGTTACACCAGTTTGCCACAATGGCAGGTTCAAATCGAAAATGTGCCGCAGTTTCGTTGTATCCAGCCGCGAGTTACGCGAACTGGGCTGGAAGCCGGCCGAGACATTCGAGACGGGCATACGCAAGACTGTGCAATGGTATCTCGACAATCAGGGCTGGGTGAACCACGTGCAATCCGGAGCATACCGGCAGTGGGTCGAGAAGAACTACGCAGGGCGAGCCTGATGAAGATCCTCTTGTTCGGCAAAAATGGCCAGATAGGCTGGGAGTTGCAGCGCAGCCTTGTACCGCTGGGAGAGCTGGTTGCGTTGGGTTCCGATAGCGGGGAGCTGTGTGGCGACTTTACCGATCCGGACGGCATTGCCCGAACGATTCGTGCTGTTGCACCGGATGTGATCGTCAATGCTGCCGCATACACCGCGGTAGACAAGGCCGAGAATGAACCGGAACTGGCACGCACTATCAACGCGCTGGCGCCCGGCATGCTGGCACAGGAAGCCAAGCGCATCAATGCATGGCTAATCCATTACTCTAGCGATTATGTATTCGACGGAAGCGGCAAGAAGCCGTGGCTTGAAACTGATGCCACCGGGCCGCTCAGCGTGTATGGTGCGACCAAGCTGGAGGGCGAGCAGCTCATCCGGCAATCGGATTGCCGGCACCTCATTTTCCGCACCAGCTGGGTGTATGGCGCGCGCGGCGGCAATTTTGCCAAGACCATGCTGCGCCTGGCTAGTGAGCGTGACAGTCTCAATGTTATCAACGACCAGTTCGGTGCGCCTACCGGCGCAGATCTGCTGGCGGACATCGCCGCTCATGCGATTCGTACCGTCCGGCAGAATACGGAACTGTCAGGCTTGTATCACCTGGCTGCAGGTGGTGTAACATCATGGCATGGTTATGCCAGTTTCGTTTTGGATTTTGCGCGGCGCGCTGACATCACGCTCACGGTCGCGCCGGACGCGATCAAGCCGGTGCCCACCAGCGCATTCCCCACCCCGGCGAAACGTCCGCATAACTCGCGGCTGGATACAACGAAACTGCGGCACACTTTCGATTTGAGCTTGCCATCGTGGCAAAATGGCGTGGCGCGCATGCTTACTGAGATACTGGAAAGTGGTG
>JANXXH010000009.1 GCA_025350705.1 Gallionella sp. | reverse complement strand
ATTTCCGGCGAGCTGGCGGCGATGCGGGTAAAGTCGCGGAAGCCGCTCGCGGCGAAGGATAGCAGCAGGTCGCGGTTATCGCGTTGCGCAAGATCATGCACCAGCGCAAAAGACAGCAGATGCGGCAGATGACTCACTGCGGCGAACACGGCATCATGTTCGGCATGAGTGAGTTTGTGTATATTCGCGCCGCAGGCTTGCCATGCAGCTTGCACGCGAGCGATAGATTGCGGCGAATTTTCCGGCAACGGGGTCAGCACCACCTTCTTGCGCACATACAAGTCGGCACCCGCCGCCGCCGCCCCGCTTTGCTCGGCTCCGGCGATGGGATGCGCGGGAACGAACTGCGCCACCTTGCTGCCCAGCTGCGCGTAAGCATCGCGCACCACGTCGCTCTTGGTGCTGCCGCCGTCGGTAATCAAGGTTTGTGGGCCTAAGTGCGGCGCGATGCGCGCCATCAGCTCAGCCATCTGCCCGACCGGGGTCGCCAGCAACACCAGATCGGCATCGCCGACTTCCGCCGCGATGTCCTCACCGATGCGGTCGAGTATGCCTAGTTGCCGGGCATGTTGCAGATTGGCAGCGCTGCGCCCGAAGCCAACCACCTCGTTCACTGCACCCGCTTTGCGCAAGGCCAGTGCGAACGAGCCGCCGATCAGGCCGACGCCGAAGATGACGATTTTTTTAAATTGTGGTTCGGACATAAGCAACCCCTCTTTGGTTTCTACCCCCATCCCAACCTTCCCCCTGCAAGGGGGAAGGTTGGGATGGGGGTAGAAACGATTATTCCGTGAATTTTCTTTACAGCGTGCGCCCTATCGCTTTGGCGATACCGCGCAGCGTGCCCATCAAATCTTTCAACTCCTGCGGCGTCAATGCCTGATCCGCATCGCACCACGCATCACAGGGACTCGGATGCATCTCGACCAGCAGGCCGTCCGCGCCTGCTGCGATGGCTGCTTGCGACAGCGCCGGAACCATCCACGCCTTGCCACCCGCATGCGAAGGATCGACGATCACCGGCAAATGGGTTTCCTTTTTAAGCACCGGGATCGCGGTCACGTCCAGCACGTTGCGGTAGTAGGTCTCGAAGGTGCGGATGCCGCGCTCGCAAAAGATGATGTTGTGGTTGCCGCCCGCAGCGATGTATTCCGCCGCCATCAGCCATTCGCTGATGGTCGCCGACATGCCGCGCTTCAGGATCACCGGTTTGTTGGTGCGCCCGACTTCCTTGAGCAGGTCAAAGTTCTGCATGTTGCGCGTGCCGATCTGGATCACGTCCACGTCGTATTCGAGAAAGGTATCCAGCATGCGGATGTCCATCAGCTCGGTGACGATAGGCAACTTGTATTTGCTCGCCGCCTTGCGGAACATGTCCAAACCTTCCACGCCCTTGCCCTGAAAAGTGTACGGGCTGGTGCGCGGCTTGAACGCACCTCCGCGCATCAATCGACACCCGGCCTCGTGCACGAACTTTGCCGACAGGTCCATCTGCTCTTGCGTCTCGACCGAACAGGGTCCGCCGATGACCTGGATCTGATTGCCGCCCAGCTTGATGCCGCCGATATCGATGACGGTATCTTCCTTGTGCGATTCGCGCGACACGATCTTGTATTGCTTGGCGATGTGCATCGCCGACTCGACACCCGGCAGCGGCGTGAACATTTCCTCGGTCAGCGGTGTTTCGTCACCAATCGCGCCGATCACGGTGCGCTCGATTCCGCGCGAGATGTTGGCCTTCAATCCGGCTGTTTCCAGCCGCTTCACCACTGCGCCGATTTGCTCGTCAGTGACATCCTTACCCATTACAATGATCATTACTTCTCTCCAAGCGCCTGCTTTAGCGCAGACAAAAATTTTTCGTTCTCCGAATCCAGACCGATGCTCACGCGCAAATAATCCGGCATCGCATAATTGGCTATCGGGCGCACGATCACGCCCGACTCCAACAGCCTGCGATAAATACGCGCAGCATCCTCGATCTTGAAGCTGATGAAATTGCCGAACGAGGGAATGTGTTCCAGCCCCAGCTTGGCCAGCCCGTTTATGATCTGTTTCATTCCCTTCTGATTCGAGGCAAAGGTCTGCTGCACAAAATCCGTATCCTGCAATGCCGCCACTGCTGCGGCTTGCGCCACGCTGTTGACGTTGAACGGTTGGCGCACCCTGTTCATCATGTCGGCCACCTGCGCATCGGCGAACGCGTAGCCGACGCGCAAACCGGCCAGCCCATAGGCCTTGGAAAAAGTGCGCGAGATGATCAGGTTGGGAAATTCCTTCAGCCAGCTCACGCTGTCATAGCGGCATTCCACCGGCAGGTATTCGTTGTACGCCTCATCCAGCACCACCAGAATCTGCGGCGGCAGCGCGCGCATGAAATCCAGCAAGTTTGCCGCACTCAAAAAAGTGCCAGTCGGATTGTTTGGATTGGCGACAAATACCAGCTTGGCTTTGTGTTCGACGGCAACTTTGCACATCGCTTTCAGGTCGTGACCGTAATTGATCGCAGGCACGCTGATGCCTATTGCCCCCACCGCCTGCGTCACCAGCGGATACACGGCGAAAGCATGATCCGAATACACCGCCTTGTCGCCCACCGTGAGGAAGGCGCGCGCCGCAAATTCCAGCATGTCGTTGGACCCGTTGCCCAGCACGATGCGCGCGTGTTCGACGCCATAGCGTTTGAACAACGCATCCTTCAACTCGAAACCGTTGCCGTCCGGATACAGGGAAATAGTCTTGATCGCCTCGTGCATCGCAGCCACAGCCCGCGGGCTGCAACCGAGCGGATTCTCGTTGGAAGCCAGCTTCACAATGCCGGTGATACCCAGCTCGCGCTCCAGCTCGGCAATCGGCTTGCCGGGCTGGTAGGGTGCAATGGCACGGATGTAGGGTGGTGCTAAATCGCTGTAATTCATTTTGAAACCTTGGTTAACTCTTTCTCGTCATTCCCGCGAAAGCGGGAATCCAGTGGATTTATTCAAAAGGCATTTTTGAATTGCTGGATTCCCGCTTTCGCGGGAATGACGGTATCTACGGTATTTCGGTTTACCCAATAATGTCGCTAAACAGCAACCGGATATGAACCCAGCACTTTGACAAAGGCCGCAACTTTCTTGAGTTCGTCTAGTGCAGCAGCAACTTTGACGTCAGCCTGATGTCCTTCGATGTCCATGTAGAAAACGTATTCCCACATACCCGAACGCGCCGGGCGCGACTCCAGCTTGGTCATGCTGACACCGTTCTTGGCCAACGGCACCAACAGATCATGAACTGCACCCGGACGGTTCGCGGCGGACATCACCAGCGAAGTCTTGTCCTTGCCCGAGGGTGCGACCTGTTGATTACCCAGCACCAGAAAGCGCGTGGTGTTGTTGGCATCGTCCTCGATGTTTTCCACCAACAATTTCAAACCGAACAATGCCGCCGCCTGGCTGCCGGCGATTGCCGCGCTGTGTGGATTTTCTGCGGCCAGCCGTGCCGCTTCGGCATTGCTCGCAACCGGGATGCGCGCCGCATGAGGCAGATTGGTGTTCAGCCAACCCTGACATTGACCGAACGATTGAGGGTGTGAATACACCGTCTTGATCGCAACCAATTTGCTGTTCTGGCCGAGCAGGCATTGATGGATAGGCAACATCACTTCGCCGCATATTTGCAGCGGGCTTTCCATCAACAGATCCAGTGTGCGTCCGACCGCGCCTTCGGTTGAGTTCTCCACCGGCACCATGCCGTAATGGGCTGTGCCGCTCGCGACTGCGCGAAACACTTCGTCTATCGTCGCATAGGATTGTTCTTGTATCGCGCTGCCGAAACGTTTCAGCGCCGCCGCCTCGGTGAAGGTTCCTTGCGGGCCGAGATAGGCGACCATCAACGGCGCTTCCAGCGCGCGGCACTGCGACATCACTTCGGTGAACAACTGTGCGACAGCGACATTGCTCAATGGCCCGGTGTTTTGCTTTTGCAAACGGCTCAACACCTGGGCTTCGCGCTCGGGGCGCAGTACCACACCGTCTTCCTTGAGATGACCGATCTGTTGCGCCAGTTCAGCACGCCGGTTGGCGAGTTTCAGCATCTCGTCATCCAGTTTGTCGATCTGCTCGCGGAGCTGTTGTAATTTTTCGCTCATATTGTCTGGGGATTCTCGCTCATGCCTTCTTTTGTTTATATCCTTTAGGCCAAAGGCAGATCACGCACTTTCAGCACGCCCGGAATGCAGGCGATCTGCGCGATCAGTTTAGCCGGAATCGCGCTGTCGGTATCCACCAGCGTGTAAGCCACATCGCCGCGCGACTTGTTTATCATGTTGTGGATATTGATGCCCGCAGCGGCCAGCGTGGTAGATATCTGTCCCAGCATGTTCGGCACGTTGCTATTGGCGATCGCCAGACGGAAGGATGATTCGCGCGGCATGCTGACGTTGGGGAAATTCACCGTATTGACCACGTTGCCGTGCTCCAGATAATCACGTAACTGTTCAGCCACCATCACCGCGCAGTTGTCTTCAGCCTCTTCGGTGGAAGCGCCCAGATGCGGCAGCGCGATCACACCGGGATTGCCATGCGTCTTGTTGGTCGGGAAATCGCACACGTAGCAACGCACATGCTTGCTCGCCAGACCGGCCAGTATCGCATCTTCATTGACGATGGCGTCGCGCGAAAAATTCAGCAGCACGCTGCCCGCTTTCATCGCCGCAACACGCTTCTCGTTAATCAGATCGCGCGTGGCATCCACCAAGGGCACATGCAGCGAAACAAAGTCGCTGTGCTTGAGCAAGTCTTCAACGCTGTGCGCCTTCTTCACTTGCGAAGGCAGGCTCCACGCCGCATCCACGGTGATCTCCGGGTCGAAGCCGATCGCGTTCATGCCGAGGCCGATCGCGGCATCCGCCACCAGGCGGCCGATCGCGCCCAAGCCAACGATGCCCAGCGTGCGTCCGCGCAGCTCGGTGCCGGCAAAGTGTTTCTTGCCGTCTTCGACCAGCTTGTGCAGCGTCGCGTCGTCGCCCTTCAGGCTCGCGGTGAAATGCAGCGCGGGCACGATGTTGCGCGAGGCCAGCAGCATGCCGGTGATAACCAGCTCCTTCACCGCGTTGGCATTCGCACCCGGCGCATTGAACACCGGCACACCGCGCTCGCTCATCTTCTTCACCGGCACGTTATTGGTGCCCGCACCCGCGCGCGCGATGGCCATCACCGTATTGGGGATGTGCATCTCCAGCATGTTGTGCGAGCGCACCAGGATCGCGTCCGGCTCGGCGATCTCGGTACCGGTGACATAAGTCGCGGCGGGAAAACGGTTCAGCCCGACTGCCGCGATCTTGTTCAGCGTGAGTATCTGGAAAGTCTTAGCCATTTATTAACCTATTAGTTAGGGCTCCATTTGGAGTGCGGCGGCATGACGCCGCTTGCGCTCAACTTATTTAAAATCTGCGCAGTCATGCCTGCGCACTCCAAAATTATTAACCCTTGCTCCGGGAAAATTCGCTCATGAAGTTGACCAGCGTCTGCACACCGGCCAGCGGCATCGCATTGTAGATCGACGCGCGCATCCCGCCCACCGAACGATGCCCCTTCAATTGCAGCAAGCCGCGTGCTTCCGCCTGCTTCAGGAAATCGCCATCAAGAGCAGCATCTTTCAGCGTGAACGGTACGTTCATGCGCGAGCGATCCGCCCTGTTCACCGGACACACATAGAAACCGTTGCTGCTATCGATCGCGCCATACAGCAGATTGGCCTTAGTGATGTTGGTGCGTTCCATCGCGCCGATGCCGCCGCTCTTCTTCAGCCACTGGAATATCAGGCCGGCCATGTAGATGCCGTAAGTCGGCGGCGTGTTGTACATCGAATCATTTTCGGCGTGGGTCTTGTAGTCCAGCATCGTCGGCAAACGGGGATCGGAGTGTCCGACCAGATCATCGCGCACAATGACGATAGTCAAACCTGCAGGGCCGATGTTCTTTTGCGCACCCGCGTAGATCAGGCCGAACTTCCTCACATCTACAGAACGCGACAGGATGTTGGAAGACATGTCCGCCACCAGCGGCATATCGCCCGTATCGGGCACCCAGCCGAACTCGACGCCGCCTATGGTCTCGTTCGGTGTGTAATGCACATAGGCAGCATCCTTATCCAGCTTCCAGCTATCGAACGCGGGTACATAGGTGCAATTCCTGTCGGCGTTGTTCGCCGCTACATTCACGTTGCAGAATTTTTTCGCTTCGCCGATGGCCTTCTTCGACCATTCGCCGGTGTTCACATAGTCGGCAGAAAGCTTGCCGCGCAACAGGTTCAACGGGATCATCGCGAATTGCTGGGTGGCGCCGCCTTGCAGGAACAGCACCTTGTAGCTGGAAGGAATGCTCATCAACTCGCGCAGGTCGGCCTCGGCCTGAGCCTGGATGCCCATGTATTCCTTGCCGCGATGCGACATTTCCATCACCGACATGCCGCTGCCGTGCCAGTCGAGCATTTCCGCCTGCGCCTGCTGCAAAACTGCTTTCGGCAATACTGCCGGACCCGCACTAAAGTTGTAGATCGTCATTTATTCACTCCAGGTATTTAAAAAACTGATGCCGTAAAGCCTAAACCCCTGCATCATCTTCCGGTTCGGCGATCCGGCTCAAACCGGCCAGCTTCTCGCCCTTCTCCACGTTCATCAGTGTGACACCCTGAGTGGCACGGCCCATCTCGCGTATCTCCTTGACGCGGGTGCGGATCAACACGCCGCTGGTGCCGATCAGCATGATCTCATCATCCGCGCTCACCAGTGTCGCGGCGACCACCTTGCCGTTGCGCGCCGAGGTCTGGATCGCGATCATGCCTTGCGTGCCGCGACCGTGGCGGGTGTACTCGACTATCGAAGTGCGCTTGCCATAACCGTTCTCGGTCGCGGTCAGCACGCTCTGCTGTTCGTTCTCGGCGACCAGCACCGAGATCACCTTGCCGCCCTTTCTCAGATTCATGCCGCGCACGCCGCGCGTATCGCGCCCCATCGAGCGCACATCGTTCTCATCGAAGCGCACTGCCTTGCCCTCGTTGGAGAACAGCATCACGTCGTGCTTGCCGTCGGTCAATGCCACGCCGATCAGGAAGTCACCCTCGTCCAGTGCGATGGCGATGATGCCCTTGGTGCGCGGGTTGGCGAACTGCGCCAAAGGAGTCTTCTTCACCGTGCCATCGGCGGTGGCGAAGAACACGAACTTGTCTTCGCTGAATTCCTTCACCGGCAGGATCGCGTTGATCTTCTCTCCATTCTCCAGCGGCAACAGATTCACGATCGGCTTGCCGCGCGAGATGCGGCTGCCCTGCGGCACGTCATAGACCTTGAGCCAGTAAACGCGCCCGCGATTGGAGAAGCACAGGATGTAGTCGTGGGTATTGGCGATGAACAGGTTGTCGATGAAATCGTCTTCCTTGGTCGCGGTCGCCTGCTTGCCGCGCCCGCCGCGCTTCTGCGCGCGGTACTCGTCGAGCTTCTGTGCCTTCATATAGCCGCCGTGCGACAGCGTGACCACCACGTCTTCCGGCGCGATCAGGTCTTCCATGCTCATGTCCTGCGTGTGCGTGATGATCTCGCTGCGGCGCTTGTCGCCGAACTGCGCTTTCACCGCGACCAATTCATCATTGATGATCTGTGTGACACGTTGCGGCTTGGCGAGGATGTCGAGCAGGTCGGTGATCTTGTCCATCACTTCGCGATATTCGCCGACGATCTTGTCCTGCTCCAGGCCGGTCAGGCGTTGCAGACGCAATTCCAGAATGGCTTGCGCTTGCGCATCGGAGAGGAAATAACCGCGCTCCTTGCCCGTCCCGACCAGACCGAACTCAGGCAGCAGACCATCCGGGCGCGACGCATCGCTGACGCGGCTCAACATGTCTTCCACCAGCGACGAACGCCAGCCGCGCCCCATCAGGGAACGCTTGGCATCAGCCGGAGTGGCCGCTGCCTTGATCAGCGCGATGATCTCGTCCACATTGGACAGCGCCACCGCCAGACCTTCCAGGATATGGCCGCGTTCGCGTGCCTTGCGCAATTCGAACACGGTTCGGCGCGTGACCACTTCGCGGCGATGGCGCAGGAACGCATCGATCACCTGCTTGAGGTTGAGCAGCTTGGGCTGGCCATCGATGATCGCGACCATGTTGATGCCGAAGCTGTCCTGCAGCTGCGTATCTTTGTAGAGCTTGTTGAGGATCACATCGGCGTTCTCGCCGCGCTTCAGCTCGATCACCGCGCGCATGCCCGACTTGTCCGACTCGTCGCGGATCTCGGAAATACCTTCCAGACGTTTCTCGCGCACCAGCTCGCCGATCTTGATCAGCAGGTTGGCCTTGTTCACCTGATAGGGAAGCTCGTCGATGATGATGGCCTGACGCCCGCCCGCTTTGTCGATGTCCTCGAAGTGAGTACGTCCGCGCATGATCACGCGACCGCGACCAGTGCGGTAACCTTCCTTCACGCCGGCCAGCCCGTAGATGAAACCCGCCGTCGGAAAATCCGGCGCGGGCACATATTCGATCAGTTGCTCGATATCCAGATCGGGATTCTTCAACAACGCGAGGCAGGCATCCACCACCTCGGTCATATTGTGCGGCGGGATATTGGTCGCCATGCCCACCGCGATGCCGGACGAGCCGTTCACCAGCAGATTGGGGAAACGCGAAGGGAACACCAGCGGCTCGTGCTCGGAGCCATCGTAGTTCGGCCCGAAATTGACCGTCTCCTTGTCCAGGTCGGCGAGCAACTCGTGGGCGATCTTCGCCATGCGGATCTCGGTGTAACGCATCGCCGCCGCGTTATCGCCGTCCACCGAACCGAAGTTACCCTGCCCGTCCACCAGCGGATAACGCAGCGAAAAATCCTGCGCCATTCGGACGATGGTGTCGTACACCGCCGTATCGCCGTGCGGATGGTACTTACCAATCACGTCACCGACGATACGCGCCGACTTCTTGTAAGCCTTGTTCCAGTCATTCGACAGCTCGTGCATCGCGAACAACACGCGGCGGTGCACCGGCTTCAAACCATCGCGCACGTCGGGCAACGCACGCCCGATGATGACACTCATCGCATAGTCCAGATACGACTTGCGCATCTCCTCTTCAAGGCTGACGGGGTGTGTTTCTTTGGCGAATTGCTGTTCCATGAATTTACTCTTACCTCAGGCTAAATTGGAGCGTGACAAAGGGCGCATTTTAGCACAGCGACTCAACCCTAAGCCACCCGCTTTACAGGCCGGACTATATTATTTTCCAATCTTGAAATGAGTCTGAACGAAGGTTTGTGAATTTGAGAATCTGAATCTCGTTCTGACTCGGTCGGTTTAGTAAATATTTCTTCGTTCTGCCTTGCCTGTTTCTCTCATGCCGGCTTCTTGATTGCAGCAGAAATGGCCTGAAACAGTTTTTTTCTTGCGTTGTTCAGCGCCAAGGCAGCGTCATTGTCGCTCATCTTTGAGGCCTCGGCATCCAGTAGCTCAAAGGTGACGCCTGGCTTGAGATTCTGACTGGCATCGGTCAATGACTTCAGCTTCTCATAAGGCGTTTTCATCTCCTCGTAGCGATAACGCTTGTGCTCCTTCCCCTTGGCATCCGTGATTGTTTCCGGGAAGAAGCAGGGGCGGTGGAAGTTGACGTATGGATTGAGGAAGTCGGCACAGAAAGCATTGACCAGGCTGGCGCAGTATTGCGGGATATGGGCGTAACCCAGATGCTTGCGCACTACAGCGCCGTTCTTGGACTCCGCCAAGGCGTTGTCGTTGGAATGTCGTGGCCGTGATTTGGTGAACTCGACCCGCAGCTTATTCAGCATCGCGGCGACTTGGTAGTTGATGTACTCCGAGCCGTTGTCAGCATGAAATCCCAGGATGACAAACGGAAATCCATCCAGCAACTGCCCGATAACCGGTAGCAGGTACGCCTCGCTGATCTTCTGATGAAACTACTAGCCATCTGACTAACCCAGCAAAAAACGCTGGGTAAGTCATTGGTTATCGCAGGTGGCGACGAGTTGGAACTGGGTTACACAATCCACCGCGTTGATGTGATACACCCCTTTCACGCCATCCTGATCGCCTTGATGCACACTGTCTATGCGGATATAGCCCGGCATTCCGTTGGGCTGGGGTGCACGACGCTGGCCGATGGGCAACCCAGTTGGTCGTGTCTTGGACCAGTGCCGCCGCTTGTTCTGGTACTGTTTCTCACCCCTCAGGTTGTACAGATGGGAAACCGATATCCCCGCCAGACGCTCAAACCGCTCGTCACCGAACACCAGCAAAGCGCGCTCCATCAGTTTCTTGGTGGCAGGCCCAGACAGTGTGCCATGCAGCGCATCTATCTCGGCCAATAAGGCCACGTCCGTGGCGGTGAAACGGCCGGTGAAGCCGTGCTTGGGCGTAACTTGTCGCTTCGATAACTTCCCATCCTTGCGGTATCGCCACACCAGTCTGGTTACTTGCTGGCGTGACAGGACAGTCATGCGCTCCAGATAGCGCAGCAATACGCCCTTGTCGGCCTTGCCGTGCGGTGAATAGCCGAACCGCTTGAGTACCCGTTCGATAAATGAATTGCGTTCCGCCTTGGGGACCTTGAAGGCCACCTCCGTCGTCCCGTCTAAAAACGCCCTAACCTGCGCCAGGGTTTGCAGCCGCGCATCTTCCATGTCGATCACCATGCCTTGCATAATGACCGATTCAGAACTTCAGCCTTTCAGACTCATTTCTCGTTGGAAATACATGCCGCCTTCAGACTCATTTCATATTGGAATAGGCT
>JANXXH010000161.1 GCA_025350705.1 Gallionella sp. | reverse complement strand
CACCTTGACCGCGACATCGCGCTTGGCAAACGAGTCATAACCAAGGTAGACCGTTGAAGTTGCACCCTCGCCGAGTTTATCCTTGATGTCGAATTTGCCGATGCGATCCATCTTGCTGGCTTCCTGCCTCAGAGTAATTTACGTACGCGCGCAATTGCAGCGCGTACTTGTATCGGAGCGGTGCCACCGATGTGGTCCCGTGCAGCGAGCGATCCGGAAACGGACAGCGCAGCGAAAACATTGTTGTCAATAAGCTTCGAAAAAGATTGCAACTCAGTCAATGTCAATTCCGCAAGATCGCGGCCTTTCGTTTCCGCAGCACGCACTGCTTTTGCCACGGCCTCATGCGCGTCTCTGAAGGGGACGCCGCGTTTGACAAGATAATCGGCGAGATCCGTCGCTGTCGCAAAACCTTGCCTGAGCGCTTCGCTCATGGCTTCAGGCTTGACAGCAATGCCCGCCACCATATCGGCAAAGATACGCAAGGTATCCCGCAGCGTGTCCACCGTGTCGAAAAGCGGCTCCTTGTCTTCCTGATTGTCCTTGTTATAGGCCAGCGGTTGGCCTTTCATGAGCGTGAGCAGCGCGACCAGATGGCCGTTCACGCGCCCGGTCTTGCCGCGCACCAGTTCCGGCACATCGGGATTTTTCTTTTGCGGCATGATCGACGAGCCGGTGCAGAAGCGGTCGGCGATGTCGATGAAGCCAAAGCGCGGGCTCATCCACAAGATCAGTTCTTCGGAAAAGCGCGACAGATGCGTCATGATCAGCGCGGCACAGGCGGTGAATTCGATCGCGAAGTCGCGATCAGAGACCGCGTCCAAAGAGTTCTCGCAAACGCCATCAAAGCCCAGCAGTTGAGCGACATATTCACGTTTGATCGGAAAGCTGGTTCCGGCCAGCGCTGCCGCGCCCAGCGGCAAGCGGTTCACGCGCTTGCGACAATCGATCAAGCGCTCCGCATCGCGCTTGAGCATTTCGAAATACGCCATCAGGTGATGTGCGAAGCTGATCGGTTGTGCAACCTGCAGATGGGTGAAGCCGGGCATAAGGGTATTGGTGTGCTGTGAGGCCAGGTCTAGCAGTGCGAGTTGCAAAGCTTTGATGAGTCCTAGCAGTTCGTCGATCTCGTGGCGCAAATAGAGCCGCACATCCGTCGCTACCTGGTCGTTGCGCGACCGCCCGGTATGCAGACGTTTCCCGGCATCGCCGACCAAGGAGGTGAGCCGCTTCTCGATGTTGAGGTGTACGTCTTCCAGATCCAGTAACCAGACGAATTCGCCGCTGATGATCTCGTTTTCGATCTGGCCGAGACCGCGCTTGATGTCGTTAAGATCCTGAGCAGAGATGATGTCGCAGGCCGCCAGCATCTGCGCATGTGCCAGCGAACCTTGAATGTCGTACATGGCCAGCTTGTGGTCGAAGCCCACCGAAGCGGTATAGCGTTTCACCAAATCTGCCACCGGTTCGGCGAATCGTCCCGACCAAGTATCTTTATCTTGCATTGCCGCCCCCACTTGTCCCAAAATGAAGCATCGAAAACTCAAAGCTTTCCCGCCATGTACCAGAAATTCTACTGCCATGAGCCAGAATTTTTCAATCCATGAATAATCCGCGCAGTATAAAACAAAATGCCCGGCCAGATACGCTGCCGGATTTCCGTAACCTCGGCGTTATTCTGCGCATCCTGGTGGTCAGCAACGGCATGGCGCTGCTGATGGCGCTACTGCTGGCGAATACCTGGACGGATGTGGCACAGAACATGATGCAGATCGCAACCTTGCTTGCGCCTGTGCTGCTGAGCAGCTTGTTATTATTGTGGGTGATGCAGCCGTGGCTGAATCAATTGCCTTATAGGCAAAGTGCTTTGGCAATGACGGTGTTGGTGGTGGTGTTGACGTTGTCCATCTATAACTTTGGCGGCGAGCAATATAGTCCGCCGGGAAGTTCACATTATTATTTCGACGAGGTGCGTTATGCTCTGCTGAGCGTGGTGATGTGCTTCGTCTTGCTGCTGTATTTTCGGATGCGCGCCAAGATACTGTCGCGCGCGTTGCATGATGCGCGTTTGCAGGTGTTGCGAGCGCGCATCCGGCCCCATTTTCTCTTTAACACCATTAATGCAGTGCTCGGCATCGTGCGTGCCCAACCGAAGCTGGCCGAGACCGCGCTGGAAGACATGGCAGACTTGTTTCGCATGGCGATGTCGGATGCGCGCGACCTGGTGCCGTTGCACCGGGAAATCCATTTGAGCAAACGATATATCGCACTGGAACAATTGCGCATGGGCGAACGACTGAATGTGGAATGGCAAATTCAGGATGTGCCTGAAAACGCGCTGATTCCGCCGCTATTATTGCAACCGTTGCTGGAAAATGCGGTATATCACGGCATCGAACTATTGCCGCAAGGCGGTAGTATCAATATCGTATTGCGCCGCAGCGGCGATGGGTTGAGGCTGACTATGGAAAATCCCTGTGTGGAGCCGAGCACCTCATCCGCAGACATACGCGACTCACGCGGTTTACAGAACATACGCGAGCTTGAAAAATCGGTGGCGACGTATACTGGCAACAATCGCCGGCAAAATAATAAAATGGCTTTGCAAAATATCCGCGAACGACTGGATCTGCTGTTTGATGCCGAAGCGCGTTATCAAGTTGAGAGCGGTAAAAACTTCTATCGCGTGGAAATCATCTTGCCCTATATAAAGGAACGACCGTCATGACAGCCATTGAACTGCCCCTGCGTATATTTATCGTGGACGACGAACCGCCCGCGCGGAATCGGCTGCGTGACCTGCTGAATGATTGTAAAGCGCAGCTGGGATTGGAAGTACTGGGTGAGGCTGGCAATGGTCAGGAAGCGTTGGACAAACTCGCGGAAATCTCTGCCGATGTGGTATTGCTGGATATCCGTATGCCGCAAATGGACGGCATCGAACTCGCCCAACACCTGAACAAACTGCCTAAACCGCCGGTGATCATTTTCACCACTGCTTACGATGCATATGCAATCAAGGCCTTTGATCTGCACGCGATCGATTATTTGCTCAAGCCGATACGTTTAGGACGTTTGTTCGAGGCGCTGAATCGCGCGCGTGAAGCGGTGCCGGTGCGAACTGAAGTGTTGCGTGAATTGTTGCCTGAACCACGCAAAAATCTATCCATCCACGAGCGCGGCAAGATTCATCTGATACCCATCGAGCAAGTGCTGTATCTGCGCGCCGAGTTGAAATACATCACGGTGCGCACCGCAGAACGGGAATATCTGGTCGATGAATCACTCAGCGCATTGGAAAAAGAATTCGCTGCACGCTTCGTGCGCATTCACCGCAACAGTCTGGTCGCAAAAGATGCGATTGCGGGTTTTGAAAAGGGTGGTGACGAGGGCGAGAGCGGCTGGATGGTGAAGTTGAAGGGCCTGGACGAATTGCTTGCAATCAGCCGCCGTCAGCAGCATATCGTCAAGGAGTTCAGTTAGGGGCTTGCCTGGCAGCTATCTATCCGCTATTGCGCAGTCCGGTTGCAATACCGTTGATGGTGAGATGGATCGCGCGCTTTACCCGCTCGTCCTTGTCTCCTGCGCGATGGCGTTGCAGCAGCGCGACCTGCAAGTGGTTGAGCGGATCGATGTAGGGCGTGCGGGTCAGCAGGCTGCGCGCGAACGCGGGATTGTCTTGTAGAAGTGTAGTGTTGCCAGTCACCGCGAACAGCATGGACACGGTGCTTTCCCATTCGCTGTTGATCGCGCCGAAGATACGTTCACGTAACGCGACATCTTCCACCAGTTCGGCATAGCTTGATGCGATACCCATGTCGGTCTTGGATAGCACCATATCCATATTGGACATCAGGCCACGGAAGAACGCCCAGTTTGTGTACATCGCTCGCAGTTGTGCGAGTCCGGCATCGCCTTCACGCTCGACGAACTGCTTCACCGCGCTGCCGAAGCCGAACCAGCCCGGCAACAAGGTGCGGTTCAATCCCCAGCTGAACACCCAGGGGATTGCGCGCAAATCCTCGATGCGATCTGATGCCTTGCGCGCCGAAGGACGGCTGCCGATGTTCAGCTCGGCGATCTCGCGTATCGGTGTCGCAGTGAAAAAATATTCGGTGAAGCCGGGCGTTTCATACACCAGCTTGCGGTAAGCAGCGAACGCATCCAGGCTCAGCGCTTCCATGATGCGGTGGTATTCCGGCATCGTGCTGTCCGCGCCGTGATGATGCAGCAGCGTGGCCTCCATCGTCGCGGCGATCAAAGTCTCAAGATTGCGTCGCCCGATCTCGGGGTTGGAGTATTTGCTGGAAATCACTTCGCCTTGTTCGGTGATGCGGATCTGCCCGTTCACGCTGCCCGGAGGTTGCGCAAGGATCGCGTCATAGCTCGGGCCGCCACCACGACCGACTGTACCGCCGCGGCCATGGAACAGGCGCAGCTCGATGTTGTGTTTCTCGAACACTTTTACCAGCTCGACTTCGGCCTTATAGAGTTCCCAGTTGGCAGTCAGGTAGCCGCCGTCCTTGTTGCTGTCGGAATAACCGAGCATCACTTCCTGAGTGTCGCCGCGGCTGTTCAGCAGTTTGCGGTAGTAGGGGATGGCAAACAGTTCGTCCATGATCTTCGCGCAGCCGCGCAGGTCTTCGATGGTCTCGAACAGCGGGATGATATTGACGTGCAGTACAGGATTTTTTCCGCCTTCAAACAATCCCGCTTGTTGCAGCATCAGGGCAAGCTCCAGCATGTCGCTGACAGCATCGGTCTTGGAGATGATGTGGTTGGGCAGCGCGTCGCGGCCAAAGCGCTGATGAATTTCCGCTGCGGCCTGCATGATGCGCAACTCGCTTTGCGCCACGTCGGAATACTGCTTGATGTCCGACATTAATATCTTGTTGGCCTGTAATGCAGCAAGCAATACTTTGCGGCGCTCGGTTTCGTCCAGGTCTTTATAATCGGCTTTGCCGCTGCTGTGCGAAAACAATTCGCTGACGGTTTGTTCGTGGATCGCGCTGTGCTGGCGCATGTCCAGCGGTGCAAGATGAAAACCGAACACTTCAACGGCGCGGCGCAAATAAGCGAGGCGCCCACGGGCCAGATATATCGCACCGTGTTTGAATAGCGAGTCGATCATCACATCCAGGTCGTTGATGAACTCCTGCGGCGAGGCATAAGGCCGCGCGTGCTTGTCCACCGGTGGCAGGTGCGAGATCTTGTGGCCCAGATGCTGGGTGGTGGCCGACAGGCGCGAATAAATCAGGATCAGCGCACGCCGGTAAGGTTCATCGACGCGACTGGCGGCCTTGTCAGGCGATTCATCGGAAAGCTTGCGTAACGCATCGCTGACCTGTACCAAGCGGTCGGTCAGGCTCAGGCGAGTGCCGAGCAGGTGCGTCTCGCTCAAGTAATGCTCGAAAGCCAATGAAGAATGCTGCTGCACCGCGTCCAGCATCACATCGTGCGTGACGAACGGGTTGCCGTCGCGGTCGCCGCCGATCCAGCTGCCTACGCGCAACAGTGGGGGGATGCGGATGTCCTTGTCGAAACGGGACTCGAGCTGCTTTTCAAGATTGGCGTAAATCCTGGGGATTTCGCTGAGGAATGTGTAGCGGTAAAATTCCAGGCCGTTCTTGATCTCGTCGCGCACGGTCAGCTTGGCGGTACGCAACATGCGCGTCTGCCACAGAATCAATACGAAGCGATGCAAGGTTTCCTCGTTGTCGGCCAGATCGTCCGGCGTCATGTCCACACGATCACGATCGGATAACAGACGCGATATGATCAACTGGCAATCGAGTATGCTTTTACGCTGCACTTCGGTGGGATGCGCGGTCAACACCGGCGAGATCAGCGCGCTGTCCAAAAAGGCTTGCAGCATTTTTTTGCTGATGTGCTTCTCTTCGATGCGCTCCAGTGCCAGCAGCAGGCTGCCGTCTTTGGGCGGACTGCCCGCCTTGAGGTGGGCGCGATGACGGCGGTTGTGATGCAGGTCTTCGGCGATATTGGATAGCTGAGAGAAGTAGCTGAAGGCGCGCACTACCACCAGCGCTTCGCTGGGAGATAGTGCATCCAGCGTTTGTTCAAGCTGCACGCGGTCGCGGTCGTCCTGTGTCTTGCGGAACCGCACCGCGGCGCGACGAACGTTCTCGATCAACTGGAAAGATTTCTCGCCTTCCTGTTCGCGCAGCGTGTCGCCCAGGATGCGGCCAAGCAGGCGCACATCATCGCGCAGCGGCAAATCCTTGCTGGAAATATCGGTAGGGGCGGTAATCAAATTCATTACATTATCGGGACAAAAGCACGGCGCACCTTATGTTAGAATGCGCCGAAATATAAATCACAAATTTACAGGAAAGACTATGAGTAAGACATCCCACCCAGGCCCGGCTCGATTAGTGATAGCTTCGCGCGAAAGTGCGCTGGCGATGTGGCAGGCACAACATATTCGAGACAGGCTGCGGGCATTATATCCGCAAACCGAGGTCAGCATATTGGGCATGACTACACAGGGCGATCAGATTCTAGAGGTGACCCTTTCCAAGATTGGCGGCAAGGGACTGTTCGTCAAGGAACTGGAAACTGCGCTGGAAGATGGACGCGCCGACCTTGCCGTGCATTCGCTGAAAGACGTGCCGATGAATCTGCCGGAAGGCTTTGTGCTCGCTGCGATCGGCGAACGCGAAGATCCGCACGATGCGTTCGTCTCGAATAAGCATGAGAATTTGGCTGCGTTGCCGGCTGGCAGCGTGGTGGGCACATCCAGCCTGCGCCGCGAAAGCCAGTTGCGCGCGCGCTTTCCCCATTTAAAAATCGAGCCGCTGCGCGGCAACGTGCAAACCCGTTTGCGCAAACTGGACGAGGGGCAATATGACGCCATCATCCTGGCTGCCGCAGGACTGAAACGCCTGGGGTTGGGCCAGCGCATCCGCGCGCTGATCAGCAGCGAAGACAGTTTACCGGCAGTTGGACAAGGCGCGCTGGGTATTGAATGCCGTGCAGACCGGAAAGATGTGATCGCCTTGCTGCAACCGTTGCACCATTCCGATACCGCTGCCTGTGTATTGGCGGAGCGCGCCTTGAGTCGCGCGCTGGCGGGTAGTTGCCAGGTGCCGCTGGGCGGCTTTGCCGAGGTGAAGAATGGCAAATTGCGTATGCGAGGTTTTGTTGCCAGTCCCGATGGCAAGCGCATGACGAGCTCCGAGTTGATCGGCGAGATCGGCAATCCCGAAGCGCTGGGAAATAAAGTCGCTGCCGCACTGCGCGCGCAAGGCGCGGACGAAATCCTCGCCGCGCTGAATGGCTAATCAACCACTGAGTGGATTAACCATCGTCGTCACGCGACCGCGTGACCAAGCTGTGCAACTGGCACGGCGTATCGAAAAAGCGGGCGGCACCCCGCTGCTGTTTCCATTGCTGGATATAACGGCGGTGCAGGACACTAATACGCTGCGCGAACAAATCTCGCGTCTCGCTCAATTCAACCTCGCTATCTTTATCAGTCCCAATGCTGTGAACTATGGTGTTGCCGCGATACGTGCGGCAGGCGCTGATCCATGTCCATCCCAATACGTTGGAGGAAAATCATCTAGTGGTGGTGGGGCGGACGGGCAGCTCCCGCAATCGGCTGGCTCCGTCAGTAACGTGTCGTTACCGCCATCTCTAAAAATTGCCACAGTCGGGCAAGGAAGCGCAAAAGCCTTGCGCGAACTGGGTATCGTTAACGTCATTGCGCCCACCGAGCGTTTCGACAGCGAAGGTTTGCTGGCTTTGCCGGAATTTCAAAATGTTGCCGGATGGAAAGTGATGATCTTTCGTGGCGACGGCGGGCGCGAGTTGCTGGGCGACACGCTCAAGGCGCGCGGTGCGACGGTGGAATATGCCGCCTGTTACCAGCGCAGCAAGCCGAAACAAGATGCAGGTGTGTTGCTTGCCGCCAAGCCGGATGCGATCACCGTGACCAGCAGCGAGGCATTGGACTATCTGTGGCAAATGCTGAATGACAGCGCCAGGGCTGCATTGCGCGACACACCGATATTCCTGCCGCATGCGCGCATTGCTGAACTGGCCCGCGAGCAAGGTTGGCAGCAGGTGCAATTGACGGCATCCGGAGATGACGGATTGTTATTCGCTTTGATAACATGGGCTGGTCAGAAGACAAAAGGGATGCCGGGCTGAGGATAGAGGAGTGACATAAGTCCGCTCGATCAGCGCTTAATCCTCCAGAGTATCCAGTCCCCGCGCCTTAAGTCCCTTTATGAAAGGTATTGAATGACCGAACAAATCCCACAAGGTGAAAATGCAGAGCCGGATACCGTCAAGCAAGCAACCGCTGTGTTGCCAGATCCGCCGCGTCCGGCGCATAAAACTTCGCTGGCGGATGTTGTCGCGCACATCAGCCTTACGCAGCTGACGCTGGCGGTGCTGGTGATCATCTTCTTGTGGCAATGGCTGGAAGGAAATCGCGCCATTAACGATATGCAGCAGCAACTGGCGAAAAAAATCGCCGAGATGGATGTCGGCAGCAAGGCCAACCAGATGCTGTTGGCGCAAAGCCAGGATCAGGTTCGCGATCTGTTTGCAAAAGTGGCGACGCTGGAGTCACGCTATGCCGAGTCGCAAAATCAGCGCGCCGCGCTGGAAGCTTTGTATAACGACCTGTCGATAAACCGCGATGAAACCGTGCTGGCGGAAGTCGAGCAGATGTTGCTGATCGCAGCGCAGCAATTGCAATTATCGGCCAATGTAAAGGCCGCATTGATCGCCATGCAAAGCGCCGATGCGCGTTTGCAGCGCATGAACCGTCCGGCATTCAACGGACTACGCAAGGCCATCAGTCAGGATATGGAAAAGTTGCGCGCGCTGCCCAGCGTGGATATAACCGGCATCAATTTCCAACTCAACAATCTGACCGCCGCTGTGGAACAGATGCCGCTGGCCTATCAGCACCGTGCAGCAGACGAAAAGCTTTTGTCCGGGCACCCGAATGAAGCGGCCGCGCAAGCTGTTCCGCCAAGAGAAGAAACGGCCTGGCAAAAGCTGCTGCGTGAAATCTGGCAAGAGGCGAGACAGTTGGTGCGTATCGAAAACACCGGCGAGGCCGAGATCCCACTATTGCCGCCCAACCAGGAATATTTCCTGCGCGAGAATCTAAAGTTGCATTTGTTGACGGCGCGTCTTGCGCTGCTGTCGCGCGACGAAAATAGTTTCAGGCTGGAACTGAAAACTGCGCAACTCTGGACAGCACGCTATTTCGACGGAAAATCGAACGAAGGTATGCGGATGCTGGAGGGGTTGAAGAAACTTGCAGCATCAAACATCAGCATCGAGTTGCCGGACATCAGCCCGAGTTTGCAGGCGGTGCGCAACTATCGCCTGACGCGTGAGAAAGAGCCAAGGGCGGCGCGATGAAATACCTGGTGTGGATACTCGGACTGTTCGCCGCAGCGGTGGCACTCACCACCGCCGCGCATAATTCGGCTTATGTGCTGCTGGTGTATCCACCTTATCGCATCGAGCTGTCGTTTACGCTGTTCATCGTGCTGTTGCTGCTGACCATCGTTTTTGGCTATGGGTTGGTGAAATTGATCAGCTCTGTCATGCGACTGCCAACCTATGTGAAAAAATTCCGTTTGGATCGCGCGCAAGCCAAAGCGCGGAAATTGTTGGATGAGGAACTCGGGGCATTCTTCGAAGGCCGCTATGCCGCTTCTGAAAAGGCTGCAGCGCGCGCGATGAAATCGGGCGATACCTCTGTATTGCATCCTATCATTGCTGCACGTTCCGCCCATGAACTGCGCGAATACCAAAAACGCGATGCTTATATGTCCTCTGCCGAAACCAAGACGATAGGCGATTCCACCATGCGATTGATGACGAGCGGCAAATTCATGCTCGACCAACGCGATCCTCGCGGCGCGTTGAATGTTTTGCAGGAATTGCGCGATAGCGGCGTCAAAGGCCATCTCGGCGCGATGTCGCTGGAACTGAAGGCGCATCAGCAGGCGGGCAATTGGGACGAGGTGTTGAGCGTGCTCGACAAGCTGGAAAAGCGTGATGCCATCGACTCGGCGCTGGCAGCGCAATTTCGCCAGCAAGCCTGGGTGGAAAAAATTCGCCAACAGAATGATTTGGCCGGCTTGACCGTTTGCCTGAAAAACATCCCTGCCGATTTCAAGCAGCGCAGCAAGATTGCTGCAACCGCTGCGCGTGCACTGATGCAATTCGGCGGGGTTTCACTTGCACAGGTAATGCTGTCTGATGGCCTGAATGCGCAATGGGATAGTGAGCTGGTCGCGTTGTATGGCGATTGCCGATCCGATGATGTAGTGGCGCAAATCGAACAGGCCGAGAAATGGCTCAATCAGCACAAACAAGATGCCAGATTACTGCTTGCGCTCGGCAAATTATGTTTGCATCAAAAGTTGTGGGGCAAGGCGCAAAGCTATCTGGATGCCAGCAACAGCATAGCACCCAGCCATGCAGCCTATACCGCGCTGGGAAAGCTCGCGGAACGCCTGGGTAAATCTGACGTAGCGTTCAAATATTATCAACAGGCGATGGAGCTGGTGAAGCAGTGAGGTGGGAAAAAGCACAAGCGCTACGTCTTCCCTCGCCTCTTGGACGCAAACGTAAATGCGTCCGAAAAGAACGCTTCATTAGGCAGCCCGCGCTGGGTAGTGAAATCACGGTGTGCGGCTTCCACGACTACAGGTGCGCCGCAGGTGTATACCTCATAGGGAGATAAATCGCGGTAGTCGTCCAGCACGGCTTGATGTACGAACCCGGTGCGCCCTTTCCATGCATCTTCCGGCAAGGCTTCAGAAAGCACCGGCGTAAATTTGATACCGTTGCTTTCCCATTGCCTGGCTTTGTCCAACATATACAAATCTGCCAGCTTGCGTGCGCCCCAATAAAAATGCATCGGGCGTTTTACGCCGATGTGCAGCGCGTGCTCGATGATCGCCTTGATCGGGGCGAAGCCAGTGCCGCTCGCGACAAAGATGATCGGCTTGTCGTTATCCTCGCGCAGAAAAAAAGTGCCGAGCGGACCCTTGAAGCGCAGAATGTCGCGCTCCTTCATTTCTTCAAACACATGATGGGTAAATGCGCCACCCGTGATGTTGCGGATGTGCAGCTCCAGGAACTCATCATCATGCGGCGCATTGGCCAGCGAGAAGCTGCGCGGCTTTTGATCCTTGAGTAATATGTCTATATATTGTCCGGCCAGGAATTGCAAACGCTCATTGGCGGGCAACTTGAGAGAGAGCACCATTACATCGGGAGCGGGCCTTTCCATTTTTTGCACGCGGCACGGCAGGGTCTTGACCGGAATGTCTTTGACGGCATTCACTTCAAGACATTCCAGTACCAGATCGGACAGCGGTTTGGCGCAGCAGAACAATGCCATGCCGGCTTTTTTTTCTGCCGCGCTCAATGCGCCTTCCTGGTACTCGCCATAATTCACTTGTCCTGCTACAACTTTGCCCATGCACGTTCCGCATATGCCGTCGCGGCAGCTATATGGCAGCGTGTAGCCGTGCTTGAGTGCGGCCTCGAGTATGGTTTCGTGTGCTTCGATGGGAAAGCTGTGGCCGCTGGGTTGAATAACCGTGTTGAACGTCATGATGAAAGGTATGGGTTGCGCAAAAGCAATAATTTTAACGCATAATCACGGCATGAGAAGCATTCTTATTGTCGGCTGCGGGGATGTCGCGTTGCGCACAATTCCATTACTAAATCAGGGTTATCGGGTGCTTGCTTTAGTGCGCGATCCAGCCAAGTGCGCGGGGTTACGCGCGCTAGGCGTGACCCCGATCCTTGGCGATCTGGATAACCGCACCAGCCTCGCGCGCATCGCGGGATTAGCCGATGCAGTGCTGCATCTTGCCCCGCCTCCTAACAGCGGGGTTCACGATACACGCACGCGCAATCTGCTCAGCGTATTGTCGCAAGGCCAAAGTCGAAGGAGAATCACGTCAAGACGGCTGGTGTATGTCAGCACCAGCGGCGTGTATGGCGATTGCGGCGGGGAATGGGTGAATGAAACGCATCCTCTCAATTCGACCTCGCCGCGCTCGTTGCGTCGCGCAGATGCCGAACAACAGATACGCGACTGGGCCAGGCGCAACCGGGTGAGTGCAAGCATCCTGCGAGTACCTGGCATCTACGCGGCAGACCGTCTGCCGTTAAGCCGCATACAACAAGGCACACCATGCATCGTCGCCAACGAAGACAGCTACACCAATCACATTCATGCGGATGATCTGGCGCGCATCAGTGTTGCAGCATTAAAACGCGGCAAAGCGTGCCGTGTTTATCATACCAGCGACGACAGCCATCTGAAGATGGGCGAATATTTCGATAGCGTGGCCGATGCGTTTGGTCTGCCGCGCGTGCCGCGCGTCAGCCGTGCCGAGGCGCAGCATGTGTTGCCGGAAGCGCTGCTGTCGTTCATGAACGAATCGCGGCGGCTGACCAATCAGCGCATGAAGCGTGAATTAAAAGTGAAGCTGCGCTATCCGACGGTGGCGGATATGTTGATTACAATCGAGCGTTCCTGAATTTGTTCAACACCAGTGAATCTGGTATTTCAGCGATCTTGCCAGCCCACTCGGTCAGGCAAAAAATCCGGGACGCTTTGTTGTCTACATCACATAACTTTGCGGGCAGCGATTCTGGGCAGGCATCGATTCTGGCGTTTTCCAATGATATCAATTAAAGTCGCATTTCAAAGTTAAGACCCCCGCCGAATGCTTTTCAACTCCTACGGATTTATCCTTCTGTATTTGCCGTTAGTGCTGCTCGGCTTCTTTCTGCTTGCCCGTGTTAGTCACGTCTTTGCCGCTGGCTGGCTGGCAGCAGCTTCGCTGTTCTTCTATGGCTACTGGAATCCGGCCTATGTCGGGCTGCTGTTAAGTTCGGTTGTGTGCAACTATGCCTTGGGCATGTGGATTGCAAAAGCGGGCGTTAAACGGGAAGCCATTCGGCAAAAGCGACTGCTGGTG
>JANXXH010000126.1 GCA_025350705.1 Gallionella sp. | reverse complement strand
TTCAGTTTGGAGAACCAATCTAATGAGCACAACAAATTCTGTCGCCGAACTCAAGGAACGTCTGAATAAGGATGTTAACGATATCGATGCGGCCATATCTCTGGGCAACATCTTTTACGACAATGGGGATGCCGGGCAATCCATACTCTATTACCAGCGCGCTCTTGCCATCAATCCCGATCTGCCGGGAGTGCGCACCGATCTCGGCACGATGTATTGGCGCAATGACGATATCAGTCTGGCTGAACAGGCTTTCCGTGAAGCGATCTCACGTGACCCCAGCTTCGGACATGCCTATGTGAACCTTGGCTTGTTGTTGCACCGTGCCATGGACAATGTCCAAGAAGCCCGTGCTGTCTGGCAACAATTGCTGACGGTCAATCCGAACCATGATGTGGCGACCAAGGCTCGCGAATTATTGCAGGAAACGGCGGCGTTGGTCAGTTAGCAGCAGAACAATCCAAGGCTTCCCTCGCCATGTTTGAAAAGATCCGTCGCTCGCTGGGTATTGCTCCGGCTACGAGCCCGGAACCGCAAGATGCTTTTCAGCAACTCAATGCGGCAGCGCCATTGAAGTCTGCGCAAGAGGGAATTACGGCGGCAGGCGGCAAGCATTCTTTTATTTGTCGCGAAGCGGTGCTCAATCGCGACGAGCGTATCGGCGGCTATTTATTTTCCATGAACAGGCGCCTGCCATCACGCATGCTGGAAAAAAGCTTGCTGGTACAGCGTGTGCAAGACGATGCCATTTTGAGCAACCTCGCGCTACAAGGCGTGGTGTCCATGTTGGGCCATCGCCATGCGTTCATATATCTTTCACCGGCATCGCTGAAAAATCCTCTGCTGGAGAAATTTGCCGGGATGAACGTTGTGGTCATGATCTCCCCGCATGCATTGATTGCGGCAGACCGGCTGGAGATGCGAGAAAACCTGCAGCGGCTCCGGGAAATGGGCATCAAGTACGGATGGACATTGAACCAGTCTCACCCCGACATCAATGAAATCCTGTTCGAGGCGGATTTCATCGAGGTTGAATCTACAGCTTTTGATGGCAACCAACTGAAAGAAATGTACAGGGAATTTCGAGCAATCTCCAAACAACCGAAGCTGATTGCCAGCGGAATGCAAACTTCGGAAGAGTTCAAGCTCTGTTATCACTGCGGATTCGACCATTTCATGGGACCGTTCATTTCAAGTCGCGAGAATTGGCATCCGGCGAAGAGCGAGATCAACCGCCTGCGGGTAATCCAGGTGCTCAACATGATCCGGTCCGGTGCAGAATTCGACGCTATTGCCGACAGCCTCAGGACAGAATCTATCCTGACCTTTAAGTTACTGCGCTACATCAATTCCCCCGCCATCGGCTTGCAGCAGAAGATCAGCGAGATCCCGCAGGCATTATTGGTTTTGGGAAGAGACCGTTTCTATCGCTGGCTGTCGCTGTTGCTCTTCGATTCCAATCATCCCGACTATCACGAGCGCGTCCTGAACGAGCAGGTGCTGGCACGCGCACGGTTTCTGGAAATGCTCGCAGGGCTGGGACATGTGCCGGCGGAAGCCGACCACTTGTTCATGACTGGACTGTTCTCCCTGCTGGATGTGATGATGGATCAGCCACTCACAGATGTGCTGAAGCAGGTATCGTTGCCCGAATCAGTTGCGGCTACACTGAAAGGCGAAGCGGGGCCGATGCGCAATGCGCTGTTGCTGGCGATTGCTATCGAATCCGGCACCACCATCGAAATGGCGACTGCCGCTGCACAGTGCGGTCTGGACGCCAAGGCGGTCACCGACACGATGACCGAAGCGCTGGCTTGGGCTCAACAGGCGAGTGCTGTTGGCGAATAATTCCATACCGGGCTGGGAAAATCACGCAATCCGGTTTCCTGTCCTGACGCTACTCGCCGAGATTCAGATTCCTGATGTAGTGACAAGTATAGCCATGCGGATGCTTGACCAGGTAATCCTGGTAGTAATCCTCGGCATCCCAGAACACCTTGAACGGCACGACCTCGGTTACCACCTTCGCACCCCATGCGCCTGAGGCATCCACGCTGCGGATGACTTCCTCGGCCGTACGTTTCTGTTCCTCGTCCGTGTAAAAGATCGCCGAGCGATATGAGGTGCCGGTGTCGTTGCCCTGGCGGTTCTTCGTGGTCGGGTTGTGCATGCGGAAAAATTCGAACAACAGGTGGCGGTAGCTGAGCTGTTGCGGGTCGAATACCACCTTCAGCGCTTCTGCATGGCCGCTGTGATGCTCATACGTTGCGTTCTGCACATCGCCGCCGGTGTAGCCGACCTCGGTGTCGAGCACACCGGGAATGCGCCGCACCAAGTCCTCCAGGCCCCAGAAGCATCCTCCGGCGAGATAGGCGGTATGGGTGGGGGTGGGCATGGCAGGTGGGGTTAACAAATGAAGTTAAGAGGCGCGAAGCCGGCTTGTCGGCGTAGCGTCCCTCTCGAACGAAAGTTAGGCGCCATCGGTCCTCTGAGCAGCGCGGGTTTCCACGATTTTGAGAAGGTGTGAGGCCAGCATGATCATGTCCCTCGCCTCTTCCGCGTTGATGGCGACGCGCCTATGGGAGGATGGGTTTTTGTAGCTACCGATTGCGCCAGTCATCAAGTTCATAAGGGCAACTCGTTCGCCTTTTTCCAACGAGGTGTCTGTTAGAGGGCCATCTTCAGGATGAAATGCTTTGCTCGCCAGCGGCACACCAATAGAGTCGTCGCCCAAGCCCGCCGCATTTCGTATTGCAACCTCAAGTGTCTTAAACGCTTCAAACACAGCAGTTTCAAACCGCGATTGCAAGAATAGCGGACGGACGTTTTGGATGAACTCTGCATGCAAAAAATGTTCGGGCAGTTGTTCGTTGCTAATGAGTTCACGTATACCCTGATGATTGCGAACCTGGCGACCGCGTGAGGTTGGCACAAACCATTCGTTGTCTTGTTCCGGGTGGCGGCAAATAAGGACATTCGATTCAAGCCACGACCATGCGGCCGAACATGCCACACCGACCTCCTGATTGGAACCTCGCTCATTGCTTCCATACTCGCGGGCAGCTTCCATGCAAAAGTTGCGTCTGTTCCACTGACCGCGGCTCATCGCGTCTGTATTCATGAGCACTTCGAAAACGTAACTAGCAAGATCAGCGGTGTGCATTTCGATGACCGCACGAGATTCCGGTATCAATTTCTTGAGTGTCTGCATAGTCGATCGTTGTGGTGCCTAACAGTTATTCATATGACAGATTTGTCTGGACATGTTTTGATAATACGGACATGGAAATTATCCTTTAACCTTTTGATGAAATGCAGGTTATCCAATTTCAAACAATCACACAAGGCTAATCATACGGGCAGTAGTTGGCTGATTTAAGATTTTATATTGGGGGCGTAGCGATTATGTTGAGATGGCCCTCTTGTGGCTACGGCCACTCGCTATGCTCGTTTAACGTGCGCTTCGCGCACATTAGCCTGCGCCGTAAAAGGGCGAGTCTTGTCTAACGGCGCTCTTTCTTCATGGCTTGAGCGGCCTCACGCTTGGAATCCTTTTCTTTCTCGGTGGCTCTTTTATCGTGTTGTTTTTTGCCTTTGGCAAGTCCGATCTCAAGTTTGACGCGTCCATTCTTGTAGTGCATGTCCAGCGGCATCAGTGTGTAACCGGCGCGTTGCACCTTGCCGATCAGCCTGTCGATCTCCAGTTTGTGCAGCAGCAATTTGCGCGTGCGCGTGGGGTCGGGGTGGATGTGGGTCGAGGCGTTGGCCAGCGGGCTGATGTGTGAGCCGAACAAATACAGCGCGCCATCCTTGGTCGTGACATACGCTTCTTTTAGCTGTACACGCCCGGCGCGGATAGCTTTGACTTCCCAGCCTTCCAGCATGATGCCTGCTTCATATTTATCCTCGATGAAGTAGTCGTGGAAGGCATTTTTGTTTTGTACGATGCTCATTGTTCCAATCCAATTTCTTCGGTGAAACTGCGTTGATTTCCTGATGCAACTACTAGCCATTTGACTAGGCTGTCAAAAAACGACAGCCTAGTCACTGGTTATCGCTCACTCCTGGCCGTGCTTCGGTGCACTGTCTGCCTCGTTCGCTCGTCATCGCCTTGTTTGACCATTGAAATTGAACTGGAACGAGTGAGTTTTCTCGTGTGTTCGGCTATTCTATCAGCCTTTGGATTTGCGACTTCTATAAGCAAATGGCTTTGGTTGAAAAAACAGTGCTTGTTCCGTATAGCGCGGGGCAGATGTTCGATCTGGTAGATCACGTGGAAGCGTATCCGCAGTTCCTCCCCTGGTGCGGCGGCACCAGTGTCACTGAGCTGACGGATACGACGGTTCGCGCCACCGTGCAGATCGATTATCACCATCTCAAACAGAGTTTCACCACCGAGAACATACGCACACCACAGCAACAGATCGACATGACTTTGCAGGAGGGGCCGTTTAAACATCTGGACGGGTGCTGGAGATTTATCCCCTTGAGCCCATCTGCCTGTAAAATAGAGTTTCGCCTGCATTATGAATTTTCCAGCAAGCTGCTGGAAAAAATGGTCGGGCCGGTGTTTCACTATATTGCCAACAATTTCGTGGATGCGTTCATCCAGCGTGCAGAGAAGGTTTATTCGAACACATGAGCGACACAATCAATATCGAGGTGGTCTATGCGCTGCCCCATGAGCAAATCCTGCTCAAGCGCAAAGTTCCAGCCGGAACGACGGTGGCCGAAGCCATTCATGCCAGCGGCGTGCTGGCCAAGCATCCGGAGATCGACCTGGCGACAAACAAGCTGGGCATCTTCGGTAAGCTGACCAAGGCCGATGCTGTGGTCCGCGACAAGGATCGCATCGAGATATATCGTCCGTTGATCGCAGACCCAAAAGAGGTGCGCCGCAAGCGTGCCGAAGAGGGCAAGGCAATGAAGAAAGGCGGCGGTGATGCTTAATGTTGGATTTGCGGCAGAAGTGTGATGATTGATTACGACTTTCATTGTCACTCCAATATCTCCGACGGGACGCTGACTCCCGCCGAATTGGTGGATCGCGCTGCCGGGCGCGGCGTGAAAGTGATGGCGCTGACCGACCATGATGACGTGGACGGGCTGGATGAGGCGCGCGCCGCTGCCGAGCGGCACGGCATGACCTTTGTCAACGGCGTGGAAATTTCTGTGACCTGGCGCAGCCATACCTTGCACATCGTCGGCTTGAATATCGATCCGGATTACCCGCCTTTGGTATCAGGGTTGCGCATTGTGCGCAGCGGCCGCGGCGAACGCGCGAAAAAAATGTCCGACGAGTTGGCCAAGGCCGGCATCGGCGGTGTGCTCGAAGGCGCGTATCAATTCGCAGGGAATCCCAACATGATAGGCCGCACGCATTTTGCGCGCTATCTGGTGGAGTCCGGACATTGCAAGGACGTGAAGAGCGTGTTCAACCGCTATCTGGTCAAGGGCAAGCCGGGCTACGTGCCGCATCAGTGGGCGACGTTGGCGGACGCGGTCGGCTGGATACGCGGCAGCGGCGGGGTGGCGGTGCTGGCGCATCCCGGACGCTATATGAGCGGGCGTGTAGGCATGGGCAAGAAGACCATGCACGAACTGCTGACCGAGTTCGTCGAACTCGGCGGGCAGGCATTGGAAGTGGTGACCGGCAGCCACACGCCGGAACAGTATGCAGAGTTTGCACGCTATGCAGAGGAATTCAATCTGCTGGCCTCGTGCGGTTCGGATTTTCACGGGCCGGGGGAGAGTTGGCGCGACATGGGGCGGCTGCCGGATTTTCCGTTGGGTTGTCGTCCGGTTTGGCAAGCGCTGTCGCTACAATAAATTCATGTCTCAATTTTTTATTATCCACCCTGACAACCCCAATCCTCGCCTGATACGCCAAGCGGCTGAAGTGTTGCGCGATGGCGGTGTCGTGGTGTACCCCACCGATTCCTGCTACGCACTGGGCTGCCATCTCGACGATAAGGATGCAGTGACGCGCATCCGCCAGATACGCCAGCTTGATGATCAGCACTACCTGACTTTGATGTGCCGCGACTTGTCGGAGATCTCGCGCTATGCAAAAGTGGATAATGCGAAATTCCGTTTGTTGAAAAGCAACACGCCGGGCAGCTATACCTTTATCCTGGAGGCGACCAAGGAAGTGCCGAGACGCTTGCAGCATCCCAAGCGCAGCACTGTTGGTATCCGCGTTCCGGATCATCCAGTCGCATTGGCTTTGCTGGAAGAGTTGGGCGAGCCGATCTCCAGTTCCACGTTGATTTTGCCCAATGAAGAAGGACTGCTGAACGACGCCGAACATATTCGCGACTTGCTGGAGAAGCAGGTTGACCTGGTGATCGATGGTGGCGCGGTGGGTTTGGATTTCACCACCGTGATAGATTTGACCGGCGATGTGCCGGTGTTGCTAAGGCGCGGCAAGGGCGATGTCGCCCCGTTTGGCATTGAAGATTATGAACACTTGATGGGAACCTAGAGGTTTACTAATGCAAATCGACCAACTGATACAAACCATCGCCCTCGCAGCCATCCCGGTGCTATTCGCAATCACGCTGCACGAAGCCGCTCACGGCTATGTGGCGCGGCATTTCGGCGATATGACCGCCTATCAGGCGGGGCGCATCAGCCTCAATCCGTTGCGGCATATCGATCCGGTCGGCACGTTGTTGTTGCCGTTGCTTACGCTGTGGATGGGCGGTATTCTGTTCGGATGGGCCAAACCGGTGCCGGTCAATTTCGCCGCGCTGCGTAATCCTAAAAAAGATATGTTGTGGGTCGCAATTGCGGGACCGGCCTCAAATCTGGTGATGGCGCTGGGTTGGGCACTCATCTATAAGATGGGAATGCTGTTCCCGGAAAATTATTTTGCCGCACCGCTATTGGGTATGGCGAAGATCGGGATTGAAATAAATATCGTGCTGATGGTGCTGAACTTGTTGCCGTTGCCCCCTCTGGATGGAGGTCGCGTGGCAGTCAGCCTGTTGCCGCATCGTCAGGCATTTCAACTGGCGAAGATCGAACCTTATGGAATGTTCATCCTGATTTTTCTGGCGGTCACGCCGGTGTTAAACTTGATACTGTCGCCGTTGGTGAATTTTGCATTTAAATCGATTGTGTTGTTATTCGGGCTTTAAGGAAATAATGTTTGCTGATCGTGTGCTGTCAGGAATGCGCCCCACCGGAAGTTTGCATCTGGGGCATTACCACGGGGTGCTGAAAAACTGGGTGCAGATGCAGAACGAATATGAATGCCTGTTCTTCGTGGCGGACTGGCACGCGCTGACCACACATTACGACACGCCCCAAGTCATCGAACAACATGTGTGGGACATGGTGGTGGACTGGCTGGCCGCCGGAGTCAATCCGGCACGCGCCACGCTGTTCATACAGTCGCGTGTGCCGGAACACGCCGAGTTGCACTTGCTGTTGTCGATGATCACGCCGCTGGGCTGGCTGGAGCGCGTGCCGACCTATAAAGACCAGCAGGAAAAACTGGTCGAGAAAGACCTGAGCACTTACGGATTCCTCGGTTATCCGCTGCTGCAAAGCGCGGATATCTTGATCTACCGCGCCACTCAGGTGCCGGTGGGGGAGGATCAGGTGCCGCATATCGAATTCACCCGCGAGATCGCGCGCCGCTTCAATCACATCTACGGGCGGGAACCGGGCTTCGAAGAAAAAGCCGAGGCCGCCGTAAAAAAACTCGGCGGTAAAAAAGCCAAGTTGTATCACGAGCTGCGCATCCGTTTTCAACAACAGGGCGACGATGAGGCGCTGGAATCCGCAAAATCATTGCTCGACGAACAGCAGAGCCTGAGCCACGGCGACCGCGAGCGCTTGTTCGGTTATCTTGAGGGCGGCGGCAAGATGATCTTGTCCGAGCCGCAAGCCATGCTCACGGCCGCTTCGAAGATGCCCGGACTGGATGGGCAGAAGATGTCCAAATCCTACAACAACACCATCTCGCTGCGCGAGGACGAAGCCAGCGTGAGCAAAAAGATACGCACCATGCCGACCGACCCGGCGCGCATTCGCCGTACCGATGCGGGCAATCCCGACAAGTGCCCGGTTTGGCAGTTGCATCAGGTATACTCCAGCGCGCAAACCAAACAATGGGTCGCGCAGGGTTGCCGCAGCGCGGGCATCGGTTGCATCGAATGCAAACAGCCGGTGATCGACGCTGTGCTGGCGGAACAACACCCGATGCGCGAACGCGCGCAACTTTATCTGGACGACCCGGCGCTGGTGCGTAACATCATCGCCGATGGCTGCGAAAAGGCGCGCAAACTGGCCTCCGAGACCATGCGCGATGTGCGCGAGGCGATGGGAATAAATTACACTTGACCAAGACATGTCTGCCTACAAACTGATGGAAACACAGGTACAACTTATCCCTTTCGTCCGTATCCACGGCGAGCCGATGCTGGAGCTGCCGCGGGATCTGTATATCCCGCCGGATGCGCTGGAGCTGGTGCTGGACACCTTTCAGGGGCCGCTGGATCTGTTGTTGTATCTGATCCGCAAGCACAATCTTGATGTGCTGGATATCCCGATGGCGGAATTGACCCGCCAATACATGAGCTACATCGAGATGATGAAGAAGCATCGTCTGGAGCTGGCGGCGGATTATCTGTTGATGGCGGCGGTACTGATCGAGATCAAATCGCGCATGTTGTTGCCGCGTCCGCCCAAGGTTGGCGAAGAAGATGGCGAAGACCCGCGTGCCGAATTGATGCGACGTTTGCTGGAATACGAGAAAATGAAGCTTGCCGCGCAAAAACTCAATGAGCTGCCGCAATCCGGTCGTGATTTCGAGATCGTGCAGGTGTTGATCGAGAACACGGTGCGCGAACGTCTGCCTGAAGTCAGCGTGGAAGATTTAAGACTGGCCTGGATGGGGTTGCTGGCGCGCGCCAAGATCAACACGCATCACAAGGTGCGCCGCGAACAACTCTCGGTGCGCGAGCAGATGACGCACATCCTGCGTTGCTTGCAGGGCGGCGAGTTCGTTGAGTTCGGCAAACTTTTCGATGTGGAAAGCGGCGTGTCGAAAATGGTGGTCACCTTCATTGCCATTCTGGAGTTGGCCAAAGAATATCTGGTTGAAATCCAACAAAGCGAAACATTAGGGAGTATCTATGTCCGAACAAGTCGAGTTATTACCGCAGAGTGAAACGATAGTGCCGGAAGTGGTGCTGGCCGACACGCGGCAACTCAAGCGCGTGCTGGAAACCGCACTATTGACTTCCGCCGAACCACTGTCACTGGTCGAGATGAAAAAGCTCAGCGATGTGTCATTGGATAATCGCCAACTCGAAGGGCTGCTCGAAGAACTCGCCCAGGATTGGCAGGGCCGCGGTGTGGAACTGACCCATGTGGCGAGCGGCTGGCGGTTCTGCGCCAAGGCGGAAATGCAGCAATATCTTGACCGGATCAACCCGCAGAAACCACCGCGCTACTCGCGTGCCGTGCTGGAAACGCTCGCCATCATCGCCTACCACCAACCCGTCACACGCGGCGACATCGAAGAGATACGCGGCGTGGCAGTTTCCTCGCAAGTGCTCAAGACGCTGGAAACGCGCGGCTGGGTGGAAGTGGTCGGCACGCGCGATGCCCCCGGTAAGCCGGAGTTATTCGCCACCACCAAACAATTGCTTGACGACCTCAATCTGCGAGCCCTGCAGGAACTTCCATCGCTGCAGGAGATCGGCGCATTGCTGGAGCAGGATACAGCAGCCTAGGCATGAAAATCCTTTCGGCATGAGAGCTGTTTGAGGAATGAAGTCGATTCAATCCCGCGACAATCCTTTCTACAAGGGGCTCGTCAAACTGACCGGGTCGACGCGGCAGCGCAACAAATCCAGTCAGACCTTGCTGGACGGCGCACATTTGCTGGCGGCGTATCTGGATGCCGGAATGCTGCCGCAACACATCTTGTCGAACGCTGCTGCATCGCATGATGCAGAGATAGCCGCTTTGCTCAAGCGTGCAGGCGATGTGCCTGTCACGCAACTGGATGACAAGCTGTTCGCGGAACTCAGCGAGTTGAAAACACTCACCGGCATACTCGCATTGATCGATATTCCCCGGCCCAATGCCGCGCAAAGCAGCTTTGCCTTGTTGCTGGAAGACATACAAGACCCAGGCAATCTCGGCTCGATGTTGCGTTCCTCAGCAGCTGCGGGATGCGATGCAGTATTTTTGTCCTCAGGCTGTGCCGATGCCTGGTCGCCCAAAGTGCTGCGCGCCGCGATGGGAGGGCATTTTGCATTGCGTATTTACGAGCAACAGGATTTGCAGGATGTGGCCAAAGCATTTCACGGAACATTGCTGGCAACCAGTCTGCAAGCTACGCGCAGCCTGTATGATTGCGACTTGCGCGGCCATGTCGCGTTCCTGGTCGGCAATGAGGGGGCGGGGCTTTCTGCCGGGTTGCTGAAGCTTGCCACACAACAGGCCACCATTCCGATGCCCGGTAAAATCGAATCACTGAATGCCGCGGCGGCGGCGGCGATCTGTTTGTTTGAAGCGGTGCGGCAACGTAGCTTGCTGTAACCGGCTGTGACAGCGCGTATAAACTCCTGCGCGTATAAACTCCTTGACCTGTAAGCCAATTTCGCTATAATGCGCGCCCTCGTGGGATTGCCTGCATAACTGATGGGCTATCTCACCTACCTTGCTCCACCGCACCGCAAGCGGGGGGCTTTAACCATAAGGAGATGTAATGCGACACTACGAAATCGTTTTTATTGTGCATCCCGATCAAAGCGAGCAAGTGCCCGCGATGATCGAGCGTTATCGCACACTGGTCACATCCAAGGGTGGTTTCATCCACCGTCTGGAAGACTGGGGCCGCCGCCAGTTGGCTTACCCTATCCAAAAAATTCACAAGGCACATTACGTGCTGATGAATCTCGAATGCAACCAGGAAGCGCTCGATGAACTGGAGCACGCGTTCCGCTTCAATGATGCGGTATTGCGTCATCTGACTGTCAAGACCAAGGCTGCTGTCACGGAACCGTCCGCGATGATGAAGGAAGAAAAATCCCGCTCCATGCCGACAGAAGGTGGCTTTGGCGGTGCTGCGGTTCCGGCTGAAGAAGGCGCGGTTGCAGCTATTTAATTTAATTGGCGCGTAACCAGGTTGTCATCAGCGGCGAGATAATCGCACTGGAAAGTTTGCGGTATACCCCGGCCGGGGTGGCGAGAGTGGCGCTGACGTTAAGTCACACCTCGCAGCAGTCCGAAGCAAATGGTTTACGGCAAGTGCAGTGCGAAGTGAATGTGCTGGCGTTTGCCGAGGTGGCCGATAAGGTCACCAATTTTGCAGTAGGACAGAACGTTAAAGTTCGCGGGTTTTTAGCCCGGCAAAGTATCCGCAGCCGACAACTGGTTTTGCATATAAACGACATAATTTTGGAATAAGGAAACATCATGGCACGTCTGGATAAAAAGAAAGATGACAAGAACAAACGCTCTTCCCGCAACAATCTGTTCAAGCGCCGCAAATTCTGCCGCTTCACAGTCGAGAAGATCGCCGAAGTTGATTACAAGGATATCAACATCCTCAAGGAATTTATCTCCGAAAACGGCAAGCTGATCCCGGCGCGCATCACCGGCACCCGGACACGCTTTCAGCGCCAATTGAGCACCGCCGTAAAGCGCGCGCGCTTCCTGGCTTTGATGCCTTACACTGACCTGCACTAAGGAGCCCGGACATGCAAATTATTTTGATGGAAAAAGTGACCAACCTCGGTCAATTGGGTGAAGTGGTCAAGGTCAAGAACGGCTTTGCGCGCAATTTTCTGATCCCGCAAGGCAAAGCCAAGCGCGCAACCGATGCCAACAAGGCCGAGTTCGAAGTGCGTCGCGCCGAGCTGGAAGCAGCCGACAAGGCCAAGCTGGCCGAAGCGCAAGCTCGCGGCGAAAAGCTGGCTGGCTTGACCGTGCAGATCGTGCAAAAGGCCGGCGTGGATGGCAAGCTGTTCGGCTCTGTTACCAACGCCGATATCGTGACCGCGCTGGCTGCACAAGGCTTTGAAGTCGAGAAGTCGCAAGTGCGCATGCCAACAGGCCACCTCAAGCAGATCGGCGATCATCAGCTCAACATCGCGCTGCATACCGATGTGGTGGTGGGTATCACCGTATCGGTGCTCGGCGAACAGTAACTCTTCGCAACAACGTGACATGTAAGGGCGCGATTCATCGCGCCCTTTTTACATGTAGGCTCGTTAAATCTTGGGCGCGATGGCGTTGCATAGCCATTCCACTAACCCATCACTAAACGATGGGTAAGTGGCTGGTTAATCTCGCCCCTACGTATTCCTGCAACGAGGTAAAATACTCTCCGCTTAAAAGCCCCTGTGATTTAATTCCATGCAAAACTTTTCCAATCAGGACACGCAACTCGACCAGATCAAATTGCCGCCCCATTCGGTAGAGGCCGAGCAATCTGTGCTGGGCGGTTTGATGCTTGATTCGACTGCGCTGGACAAGATTGCCGACTTGATGAGCGCCGACGATTTTTATCGTCAGGAGCACCGCTTGATCTTCCGCCAGATCGTGCGCCTGAGCGAGCATGCGAAACCGGTTGATGTCATCACCGTGGCCGAGGCGTTGGAGATATCCGGTGAACTGGATAAGGTGGGCGGCTTGCCTTATCTCGGCGGCCTGGCGCAGAACGTGCCGTCTGCCGCGAACATCCGCCGTTATGGCGAGATCGTGCGCGAGCGTTCCATCATGCGCAAACTGGCGGAAGTCGGCACCGATATCGCCAGCAGCGCCTACAACCCGACCGGACGCGATGCCGCGCAATTGCTCGACGAGGCGGAAACAAAAGTATTCGAGATCGCCGAGGCCGGCTCGAAGGGCAAGCAGGGATTCATCGCCATGCCGCCGTTGTTGTCGCAAGTGGTCGAGCGCATCGAGACCTTGTATGCGCGCGACAACCCCAGCGACATCACCGGCACCGCGACCGGCTTCACCGATCTGGATCGCAAGACCTCCGGCTTGCATCCCGGTGACCTGATCATCATTGCGGGCCGCCCCAGCATGGGCAAGACCGCGCTTGCCATCAACATCGCCGAGAACGTCGCGATGGACAGCAAACTGCCGGTGGCGATCTTCAGTATGGAAATGGGCGCGACCCAATTGGCGATGCGTATGCTCGGCTCGGTCGGCAAACTCAATCAACAGGATCTGCGCACCGGAAAATTGCAGGATGATGACTGGGGTCGACTGACACACGCGCTTGGTAAGCTGAATGATGCGCCGATCCACATCGACGAAAGCGCCGCACTGTCTTCTCTGGATCTGCGCGCACGCTCGCGCCGTCTGCATCGTCAAAATAACGGACTCGGCCTGATCGTGGTCGATTATTTGCAACTGATGAGCTCGAACGCAGGCAAGGCCAGCGAGAACCGCGCCACGGAAATATCGGAAATCTCCCGCTCGTTAAAGGCGCTCGCGAAGGAGTTGCAAGTGCCGGTGATCGCGCTGTCGCAATTGAACCGCAGTCTGGAGCAACGTACTGACAAGCGGCCGGTGATGTCCGACCTCCGCGAATCCGGCGCCATCGAACAAGATGCCGACCTGATCCTGTTCATCTACCGTGACGAAGTTTATAACCCCGACTCGCAACAACAAGGCAAAGCCGAAATCATCATCGGCAAACAGCGTAACGGCCCGATCGGAAAAATCGAACTGGCGTTCCGGGGGGAATACACGAGGTTTGATAATTTGGCTTCGGGCAGTTATTGATCGGTTGCCTGCCGTTAAGAACAAGAAGAAAACAGCTTGTCCACGAAAGACACGAAAGGGACTGAAAATTTTAGCTCGCAATATTTTTTTCGTGTCTTTCGTGTGTTTCGTGGACCAGGCGCTGTTTTAATCCAGCGAAACAATGGCACGCCGCGACCACTACCACGTCTATGTGATCGAGCTGTCGAAAGACGTTCTATACAAAGGCCGCTTCAAAAAAGCCAACCCCGATTACGTCACCGTCAAGCCGTGCGTTTACGTGGGCATGACGGGATTGGATCCCGACGTGCGCTTCGACAAACACAAGGCGGGTATCCAGTCCAATCGCTACGTGCAGGAATTCGGACTGCGCTTGTTGCCTGCTCTCTACGAAGTCTATAACCCGATGCCCTACGACGGGGCGCGCGACATGGAGGTGGAGCTGGCGATAGCTCTGCGCGAAGCGGGGTATGGAGTCTGGCAGGCGTGATTTTGTTTGAAGCGCGATAGCCTTTCGGATACAATGCGAACCCTGTAATAGGCGCGTAGCTCAGCTGGTTAGAGCACTTGGTCGACATCCAAGGGGTCGTTGGTTCGAGTCCAATCG
>JANXXH010000090.1 GCA_025350705.1 Gallionella sp. | reverse complement strand
CGGTTTGATCTCGTCCGCTTTCAGTGTGGTCACGTCGGAGACCCCGTCCACTACCATGCCCACCACGCGGTTCGCCACGTTGAGGATGATCACGACCGTGGTCTCGTCATAGCTGATGCTGCCCAGTTTGAATTTGATGCGCATGTCCACGATCGGCACGATGATGCCGCGCAGGTTGATCACGCCTTTGATGAATTCGGGTGCGTTGGCGATGGTGGTGACGGCGTCGTAGCCGCGGATCTCCTGCACCTTGAGGATGTCGATGCCGTATTCTTCGCTGCCCAGTGTGAACGTCAGCAGTTCGCGGCCTGCTTCATTCGCGGTTTTTCCTTGGTCATTTTGCATGGTGTCCTCCTTGTTCCTTTTTGTGTTGAATATCACAATAACTTCGTGGGCGCGTAAACACATCCCAGCCTATGATTTGCCGCTTTAGTGGCTGGCTAAAGGTTGTGCTGTACTTTATCAGAATTCTTTCCAGTCGCTGTCCGTGTCCTCTTTGGCTGCGACCATCCTGCGTTCTTTCGGGTGCCCGAACAAATGTTTTTCCTCCCCGGACAATTCTGAAGCGCGATGCACGACAGGTTTAGCGGCGTTTGCCCGTATGCCTCTATCACCGGCCTCCAGCTTGAACACCCTAACCGCATCCGACAAGCCGACCGCCTGGTCTTGCATCGCTTCGGCGGCGGCGGACGCTTCTTCCACCAGCGCGGAGTTCTGCTGCGTCACGTCGTCCATCTGGGTGATCGCCTGATTGATTTGCTCGATCCCTGAACTCTGTTCTGCAGATGCGGCGGCGATCTCTGCCATGATATCGGTGACGCGTTTCACTGCAGCGACGATCTCGTTCATGGTCAACCCCGCCTCATCCACCTGCTGGGCGCCGATACCCACTTTACTTACTGAGTCGCCGATCAGAACTTTGATTTCCTTGGCCGCTGCGGCCGAGCGTTGTGCCAGATTGCGCACCTCGCTCGCCACCACCGCGAAGCCTCGTCCCTGCTCGCCGGCACGCGCAGCTTCTACCGCAGCGTTCAACGCCAGGATGTTGGTCTGGAACGCGATGCCTTCGATGACGCCGATGATGTCGACGATCTTCTTCGAGCTGGTGCTGATCGAGGCCATCGTCTCAACCACCTCACTGACCGCCTGACCTCCTTTAACAGCGATATCAGAAGCGTTGTTAGCCAGTTGCTTGGCCTGCCTTGCGTTCTCGGCATTCTGCTTTACGGTCGAGGTCAGTTCTTCCATGCTGGAGGCGGTTTCCTCCAGACTGGAAGCCTGCTCTGTGGTGCGCTGCGACAGGTCGGCGTTGCCCGCCGCAACCTGCCTTGCGCCGGTGCTGATAGAATCGGTTGAGCTGCGCACATTGGTGACGATGTCGGCGAGGCTTACATTCATATCTTGCAAAGCTTGCAGCAATTGCCCGGTTTCATCACTGGATTTAACTTCGATGCGCTGAGTCAGGTCGCCCTTGGCTACCGCGTCGGCCGCCAACACTGCTTCCCGCAAGGGACGAGTGATGCTGATCGTCGTCAACCATGCAAACAGCACACTCAGCGCAACGATCAGCAGGCTCATCAGAACGATAGTCCACTTGCTGCCGATGGCGATGCCAGTGATCACCTGGGCAGTCGAGTTGGTTTGCTCCAGCGCGAACTTTTGCAATTCGACGAACGCCGCAGCGAGCGGCCTGTCGGCTCCCTTAATGGCTTTGTCGATCTCCTCGATAGGCTGGCCTGCCGTTTTCATTTCAGTCATCTTCCTGATGGCGGCGCGATATGCTTCGGTATCTTCCTTGATCTTTCCCAATATGGATTTTTCGTTCTCACTCATGACGCCGTGTCCGGCATAGCTGGCGGCGGCCTCATCGATTGCTTCCATGTCAGCCATGAATTTCTGGTCGTAATCCTGCCCGCGCAACAAATAATTCTTGGAATGATGTATCCCGTCACCCAGCGCATTACTGCCCTTGGCAACCTCCTTAAATTGCTCCAGCGAATCAGCTTTAAATTGTTCCCATTCGCTGGTCAGCTTGCTCAAAGCCTGATACGAGATAAAAGACAGCGCTAATGTCAGCGATATAGTGATACCGAACGTAATTGCCAATCGTTTGCCGATGTTGATGTTGGTGAATTTCATTTACTGCCACCTTCCTTATTTAGCCAATTAAATAGTTGCGCCAACTTAATCCGCAAGATCCAATCCTGATCGTTATGCATCATGGCCCCCTGTAAACCGCTCTCTAACATTTTCAATCCGAACCGTGCACCAGGCGGCACTAGGCAGCCACCTCATCCACCAGCTCCATGTCGCGGCTGCTCATCAGCTTCTCGATGTCCACCAGGATGATCATGCGCTCCCCCGCTGTGCCCAGGCCGAGCAGGTACTGGGTATCCAGACTCGCGCCAAATTCCGGCGCCGGTTTGATCTCGTCCGCTTTCAG
>JANXXH010000037.1 GCA_025350705.1 Gallionella sp. | reverse complement strand
AGAGGTATCGATCTCTGGAAGTTACTCGAACCGGAATATAGGTAAACTGATTTCAAATCGGCACCAAAATAAATTGCTTCGCAAGCCGCGCCAATATTTAATCTTGGCTCGGCAATTTGTAAATTAACCGGACACTACTGACAAAATATATATCGTTGACTGCATTCGCCCTCCACACAAAGCTGCTCTTGAATTGCACACTCGATTTGAGGGGCACTTTTAATATTTCTTATGCTTCGCCCGCAAAGTTTTAGTACAATCAGTCGATGAAAAATAGACTTAAACAACTGATTCACCTATTGGCATGAAACTGATCCCGACGATTCTTTGTGGCGGAGCTGGTTCCCGGCTCTGGCCTGTTTCCCGCGAGTTACACCCCAAACCATTTATCCGGCTGGCGGATGGGCAGAGCCTGCTGCAAAAAGCCTGGCTACGCGGCGTGGCGCAGCCAGGTGTGGTTGAGACCCTCACCGTTACCAACCGCGAGCTCTTCTTCAAGACCGAGGACGAATACCGTGAGGTCGCCGTCCAGCACAAAGACCTGGTGAACAGCTACATTCTCGAACCGTTTGGCCGCAATACTGCGCCCGCCATCGCTGCGGCGGCATTGCATGTGGCTGCCCGTCATGGTGAAGATGCACTCTTGCTGGTGCTCGCCGCCGATCATTTGATTGCCGATCAAACGGCTTTTGCCCAAGCCGTTGTGGTGGCGATGCAGCTGGCCGCACAGGGCAAGCTTGTCACTTTCGGCATCCACCCTGATACGCCCGAAACAGGCTACGGCTATATCGAAGCTGATGGTAACAAGGTCCTGCGTTTCGTCGAAAAACCCAGCCTTGAAAAGGCTCAAAAATATGTGGCATCAGGCAACTACCTGTGGAACTCCGGCATGTTCTGTTTTTCGGCGGGAACCTTGCTGCGCGAAATGCATCTTCATTGCCCGAATATTTTAGCGACCACCCGTGCCTGCATGGAGCAATCACGCCTGGCACAAAGCAAAAATCACACTCAGATCGAGCTTGATCCGGAAACTTTTGGTCTTGTACCAGACGACTCCATCGATTATGCCGTTATGGAAAAGTCGAAGAACGTCGCCGTGGTGCCATGCAGCATCGGCTGGAGCGACATCGGCTCATGGAGCGCATTAGGAGATCTCACCCCACCCGATACTGAAGGCAATCGCATCGAAGGCGATGTCATACTGCATGACGTCAGCAACTGCTACATCCAGAGCAATCAGCGTCTCGTCGGCGCCGTAGGCATCGACAATCTTATCATCATCGATACCCCGGATGCCGTTTTGGTTGCTGACCGCAGCCGCGCCCAGGATGTGAAGCACCTGTACACCCGACTCAAGGCACAAGGGCATGAAGCGCACAGGCTGCACACTACTGTGCATCGCCCCTGGGGCACTTACACCGTTCTGGAAGAAGGCCCGCGCTTCAAGATCAAGCGTATCGTAGTCAAACCTGAGGCGAGCCTCAGCCTGCAGATGCATCACCATCGCAGCGAGCACTGGATCGTAGTCAGCGGAATGGCAAAGGTTGTCAACGGTGACCTGGAACTTTTCGTCAACACTGACGAATCCACCTACATCCCCGCCGGCCACAAACACCGCTTGCAAAATCCAGGTGTTGTCGATCTGGTCATGATCGAAGTGCAAAGCGGAGAGTATTTGGGTGAAGATGATATCGTGCGCTTCGACGATGTATATGGTCGCCACCAATGAACCCGTTAGGCACAATGGCAAATAAAACAGCTCATCCAATCACCGTTATTGATGATTTGGTTTTCCCTGAACTCGCCGGGCGGCCCATTTTTTATTTTATCCGTTGTAAGGACTGCAAATGAAACAAAAACGCGCATTAATCACTGGGGTCACCGGCCAGGACGGTTCGTATCTTGCCGAGTTCCTGCTGGCAAAGGGTTACCAGGTCCACGGCATCAAGCGCCGTGCATCGCTTTTCAATACGGCGCGGATCGATCACATCTACGAAGATCCACACGTCAAAAACCAGCACTTCGTGCTCCACTATGGCGACCTTACCGATTCCTCCAACCTTACCCGGATCATCCAGCAAGTGCAACCCGACGAAGTTTATAACCTCGGGGCGCAGTCACATGTCGCGGTAAGTTTCGAGTCGCCAGAATACACCGCCGATGTAGACGGCATGGGAACGTTGCGGCTGCTAGAGGCGATTCGAATCCTGGGGCTGGAGAAAAAAACGCGTTTCTACCAGGCATCCACGTCGGAACTTTATGGCTTGGTGCAAGAGACTCCGCAGACGGAAACCACTCCGTTCTATCCGCGCAGCCCCTACGCAGTGGCCAAGCTTTACGCCTACTGGATCACGGTGAACTACCGCGAAGCCTATGGCATGTATGCTTGCAACGGGATATTATTCAACCACGAATCGCCGCGCCGCGGCGAGACATTTGTTACTCGCAAGATCACGCGCGGACTTTCAAACATCGCTCAAGGGTTGGAGTCTTGCATTTACATGGGCAACATGGATGCATTGCGCGACTGGGGGCACGCAAAGGATTTTGTGAAGATGCAATGGTTGATGCTGCAGCAAGACAAGCCTGAGGACTTCGTGATCGCGACCGGGGTTCAACATTCGGTACGCGATTTCATCCGTATGAGTGCGGCTGAACTCGGGATCACCCTGCGTTTCGAAGGTGCCGGCCTGGATGAAAAGGCGGTGGTAGAAAAGATCGCCGGTGACAAGGCGCCTGCGCTCAAGCCGGGCAATGTGATCGTGGCGGTTGATCCGCGTTACTTTCGGCCAGCCGAGGTGGAAACACTGCTGGGTGACCCAACCAAGGCCAAAGAGAAGCTCGGCTGGGTACCGGAAATCACCTTGGCTGAAATGGTGCGAGAGATGGTTGCTTACGACCTGGAGCAGGCCCGCAGTCATGCGTTGCTCAACAAACATGGCTACAAGGTAGCCGTATCAAGAGAGACTTGATCTTGGCTCGTGATACCTCACCGGCTATTTTTGTGGCTGGTCACCGTGGGATGGTGGGATCGGCCATTGTTCGACGGCTAGAATCGCTTGGTTACCAAAATATCATCACCCGCACTCACGCGGAGCTGGACTTGAATCGGCAGGCCGAGGTCGAAGCTTTCTTTCGTGCCGAGAAGATTGACCAGGTGTACATGGCGGCTGCAAAGGTAGGCGGGATTCACGCCAACAATACCTATCCTGCCGAATTCATTTACGAGAACCTGATGGTGGAATGCAACCTGGTTCACACAGCGCACAATACCGGCATACAGAAATTGCTGTTTCTGGGTTCGTCTTGCATCTATCCCAGGTTGGCGCCCCAACCTATGCAGGAAGATGCATTGCTGACCGGCATGCTGGAACCGACCAACGAGCCTTATGCAATTGCCAAGATCACCGGAATCAAGCTATGTGAAAGTTACAATCGGCAGTATGGGCGCGATTATCGCAGTGTAATGCCCACCAACTTGTATGGCCCCAATGATAATTACCATCCCGAAAATTCGCATGTGATCCCGGCGCTGTTGCGGCGGTTTCACGAGGCTGTGCAATCAGGAGCGCATGAAGTTATTGTGTGGGGAAGCGGCAAGCCCATGCGCGAGTTTTTGCATGTGGATGATATGGCGGCTGCCAGTGTGTATGTGATGGAGTTGAACGAGACAACGTATCGTGCACACACGCAGCCCATGCTTTCCCACATCAATGTGGGCAGCGGCGTGGATTGCTCTATCCGCGAACTGACTGAAACGGTGGCACGCGTCACCGGCTTCACAGGTCATATTACCTTCGATGCCGGCAAGCCTGATGGTGCCCCGCGCAAGTTGATGGACGTTTCCCGCCTTAAAGCGATGGGCTGGCAGGCAGAGATCGGCTTGGAAGATGGACTGCGCGATGCATACCAATGGTTTTTAGAAAATCAGCAGCAACTCAGAGGGTAACTTCCTTACCCGAGATGAACTCACCTTTATGAGGTGACTTTGTCACCTGACTTGATGTTCCTTATTATCTTTTACTTAAAAACAAAACGGCTTACATCTCTGCAAGCCGCGTGTTTAATGGTGGGTCGTCAGGGACTTGAACCCCGGACCAAAGGATTATGAGTCCTCTGCTCTAACCAACTGAGCTAACGACCCGTGAAAGTTTAGGGCATTTCTTAAAATCCAAATTTCGTCGCAATACGGCGTTGCTCACAAAAAATCGCAACTTACATATCAAATATATGCCGCGTCGCAATTTTTTGCTCGCGCCTTGTCTTGCTTATAACCAACCACTTGGTCGCCGTTCTTTGGCGGCCTAGTGGGATGGCTAGTAGTTTCATCAGAACTTTAAATTTTTAGAAGTGCCCTTTAGTGATGATCGGCTTAGTTTTCGCTGTCGAGAAAGCTCTTCAGCTTCTCTGAACGCGAAGGATGGCGCAGCTTGCGCAGTGCCTTGGCTTCTATCTGACGGATACGTTCGCGGGTGACATCGAATTGTTTTCCCACCTCTTCCAACGTATGGTCGGTGTTCATTTCTATGCCGAAGCGCATCCGCAATACTTTTGCTTCTCTTTGAGTCAGGCTGTCCAGAATATCCGAGGTAGCGCCGCGCAAGCTCTCATATATCGCCGCATCGATCGGCACGGCAGTATGCGAGTCTTCAATGAAGTCACCCAAGTGTGAATCGTCGTCATCGCCCACCGGGGTCTCCATGGAAATCGGCTCTTTGGCGATCTTGAATATCTTGCGTATCTTGTCTTCAGGCATTTCCATCTTGGCCACCAAGGTCGCAACATCCGGCTCCTGCCCGGTCTCCTGCATGATCTGACGCGAGATGCGGTTCATCTTGTTGATGGTCTCGATCATGTGCACCGGGATACGGATGGTGCGCGCCTGATCGGCAATCGAACGAGTGATCGCCTGGCGTATCCACCAGGTGGCGTAGGTGGAAAATTTATAACCACGACGGTATTCAAACTTGTCCACCGCTTTCATCAGGCCGATGTTGCCTTCCTGAATCAGGTCGAGGAATTGCAGGCCGCGGTTGGTGTATTTTTTGGCAATGGAAATCACCAGACGCAGGTTGGCCTCGATCATGTCGCGCTTTGCGCGGCGCGCCTTGGCTTCGCCGTTGGTCATTTGCCGATTGATCTCCTTCAGGTCGCGTATCGGGATACCAACGCGCTGCTGCAGATCCAGCAGCCGTTTTTGCTGCTCTACGATGGCATGTTGGTAACGCTCTAGCGTTTCACTATATGGTTTTTTCGTCCTCAGTTCCTGCGCAACCCATTTCAAATTATCTTCATTTCCGGGGAAGGTCTTGATGAAATGCGGACGCGGCATCTTGCCCTTGGTCACGCACATTTCCTGAATGCTGCGCTCACTGCGGCGCACTTCCTCGACCAAGCCGCGCATGGTGTCGCACAGCGCATCCACTTGCTTCGCGGAGAAACGGAACCTCATCAGTTCGTCAGAGATGCCAGCCTGTAATTTGTCGTATTGCTTGCTGCGGTAGCCATATTTGGCGTAAGCCTTGCCCAGCTTGTTGAACAAATCGGTGATCACAGCGAAACGCGCCAGAGCATCTTCCCTCAACTGCGCCAAATTAGCAGCCGCAGCAGCTGCTGCCGCCTCTTCGTCTTCTTCTTCATCAGTATCATTGGCACTGATCTCTTCAACCTCTTCATCACCCTCTACAGCAATGACGGCTTCATCTGCGACATCCACAAATCCATCGATCAGTTCGTCGATGCGCATCTGATTGTTTTCGATCTTAGCGGATAACGCCAGGATTTCAGCTATCGTCGCCGGGCATGCAGAAATCGCCTGAATCATGTGCTTCAAGCCTTCTTCGATGCGCTTGGCGATCTCGATTTCTTTTTCGCGAGTGAGCAACCCGACCGTGCCCATTTCGCGCATATACATACGCACCGGATCGGTGGTACGGCCAAATTCCGAGTCCACAGTAGAAAGCGCGGCCTCTGCTTCTTCCACCGCATCTTCATCCGCCACCGCAGGGGCGACATCGGTCATGATGAGCGTTTCAGCATCGGGAGCCACGTCGCACACCGAAACACCCATCTCATTGATCATGCTGACCACGCCCTCGATCTGCTCTACTTCGAGCATGTCCGGCAAATGGTCATTGATTTCCGCGTAAGTGAGATAGCCGCGTTCTTTGCCCAGCACGATCAGGGCTTTCAGGCGCGTGCGCCTCGCCTCGATATCCTGTAGTTGATCAATGACAGGCGGCGCGATAACGACAGCTTGTTTCTTGATCGGCTTTTTCTTGTCTTTAAGGTCTTTAAGTTTTGCCATGTTCATATTCCCAATTGCGTAAGGCCCAATATTGCGTCAAGCCGCAGAAAAGCGGCGGATTATACCCGATTTCATCAACTTTTTCCTACCCTCATTAGACGCTGCAAAAGCCGGTACTGCTCACGTTCCGGATCGGTCAGGTTCAAACCTTTAGCCTCCAGGGCTTGAAGCTGTTGCCGGTGTTGGCCCTCGTTGAACTTGCTGATCAGTCCGGCAAACTCGGCAGCCACGTCAAAGTCGTCATTCCAATTCAGCATATCCGCTTCAGCCATTACCAAGGTTTTCTCATGTGCCGTACCTTGAAATAACTGCGTGAGGGTAGGACTGTTCAGCGTGAAATCAGTTTCACGCAATACCATCAGCACCGCCAGAACCGCCTCGGCTTCATGTCCTTGTTCATGCCACTCGCTGGGCATTTGCCGCCCTAACGCGGGCTGCGCGATCAGACATTGCAGCAATAAGCGATGTGCCGAAGGCGGGGCGCGCCCGGCTTTTTGGAAAGCGATACGCGGCGCGCGCGCCACGGGTTTGATCTCATACAATGCTTCCAGTTCTGCCTGGCTCACGCCGGAAAGCGCGGCGACTTCCTTGCGCAACAGCAACGCCGTGGCTGGTGCAGCGATGGCGGTCAGCAACGGCTTGGCGCGCTGCAATAACTGATTGCGCCCTTCCTGAGTGCGCAAATCCAGTTCCGAACTGACTTCGCGCAACAGGTAAGACGACAAAGGCATGGCCTCCCTCACGCGCTGCTCAAATACATCCTTGCCGAATTCGCGAATGAAACTGTCGGGATCATGTTCGACCGGCAAAAACAAAAAGCTGATGCGCTTGCCGTCCTGCAAATAGGGCAGCGCGTTTTCCAGTGCACGCCAGGCTGCCTTTTGCCCGGCCTTGTCGCCGTCGAAACAGAACACGATATGCTCGGTGAGGCGCAATAATTTTTGCACGTGGTACGGTGTGGTCGCCGTGCCCAGTGTTGCCACGGCATATTCCACACCGTGTTGCGCCAGTGCCACCACATCCATGTAGCCTTCCACGACCAGCACTTGCTGCCCGGCGCGAATGGCTTTTTGCGCCTGGAACAGTCCATACAGCTCGCGGCCTTTTTCGAACAGCGGCGTTTCCGGCGAGTTCAAATACTTGGGCTCGCCCTTGTCCAGCACACGCCCGCCGAAGCCGATGACCTGACCGCGCACATTGATGATTGGAAACATGATGCGGTCGCGAAAGCGGTCGTATCGTTTAGCTTCATCGCTGGTGATCACCAAGCCGGATTCATTCAACTTGGCATCCTGATAATTCGGAAATGCCGCAGCCAGATTCTGCCATCCGTCCGGTGCATAGCCGATGGCGAATTTTGCGGCTATCTCGCCGCTTAGCCCGCGCTGCTTGAGATAATCAATTGCACGTTGCGACAGCTTGAGCTGCTCGCGGTAATAGCGCGTGGCGGTTTGCATCACCTCATACAGATCCGGTGCTACTTTTTGATACGCTTCACCTGCGGCTGGGCGTTCATTTGGAACTTCCAAGCCCACACCGCGCGCCAGTTCCTCGATCGCATCGACATAGCCAAGTCCGGCATGTTCCATGACAAAACCAATCGCCGTGCCATGCGCGCCGCACCCAAAGCAATGATAAAACTGTTTGGTCTGACTAACGGTAAATGAGGGAGATTTTTCGTTGTGGAACGGACAGCAGGCGACGTAATTTGCTCCGGCCTTTTTGAGCGGCACGTAGCGCTCGACCACGTCAACGATATCAAGGCGATTAAGCAGGTCCTGAATGAAATTTTTTGGAATCACTCCAGCACCGCCCTTTCATCAAGATCGACGCTCTGTTGAACATCGCGCAGCGTGGTTTAACCGTAAACTATTTGGACAGCTGCGCCTTTATCAGAGCAGAAACCTTTCCCATGTCAGCGCGTCCGGCCAATTTGGGTTTGAGTATGCCCATTACTTTGCCCATATCTTGCTGACCTGCTGCCCCAGTTGAGGCAATCGCTTCGGTAACAGCTTTGGTAATTTCGGCTTCGCTGAGCTGTTGCGGCATATAGGCTGCCAAAACACTCATTTCAAACTTTTCTACATCTGCAAGGTCTTGACGGCCCGCCGCTTCGTATTGGCTGATAGAATCGCGGCGCTGCTTGTTCATCTTTTCGATGATGGCGACCACATCCGCATCCGACAACTCGATGCGCTCGTCCACCTCGCGCTGCTTCATCGCGGCGAGCAATAGACGAATCGCCCCAAGGCGTGCCGTATCCTTGGCGCGCATCGCGGTCTTCATGTCATCTGTGATTTGTTGCTTGAGACCCATATAAAACTAACCGTTACGCCCATGACAGGCGCGACAGGTTAATTAATAGAGCTTGGGGGGGAGAACTTGGCTCATCAGGCGCTTGTAGTGGCGCTTTACGGCAGCAGCCAGCTTGCGTTTACGTTCCGCGGTAGGCTTTTCGTAAAATTCGCGGGCACGCAAATCGGTCAGCAGGCCGGTCTTTTCCACGGATCGCTTGAAGCGACGCATCGCTACTTCGAACGGCTCATTCTCTTTAACACGTACTGTTGTCATGAACAAACTACCTTCTACTAAAAAATTGAGGGCGCAATTCTAGCAAAATGGCGCGGCACCCACAACCACAATTTACCGCATCGTAATTCTGATGAAATTTCACTTTTGGCAGATCATCTGGGGCCCTCGGCGAAAATACGCTTGAATTCCGTTCTCGTGCTTGGGCAGACACTAAGCTCACCGCAGTTGCGGCGGTAACTTATTCGTGCGCCCGAGAAGAAACAGGCCAATATCATCAAGGAACGCTGGAGTTACATCGTCTGGATCGAGTTGATAGACAGCAACTCCGAAAGTGCCCATGTTGCGACACATCACATCGATATTGCTCTCGTTATAGTTACCCTGGAACTTGATCTGTACCGGAAAGTCAGCGGCTAACTGCGCCTCGAGCCACTCTTGCTTCGGCTTCTTGTTGACTGCTTCCATATCGTCAATCATGCGCAACCTCAAATGATGCAGCTCCTTCTTTAATGTTTCGAGTGGCCCCCAAGGCCGTTTAAGCAACACGGGCTCTGGTGCGCACAAATTAACGCTGAATATGACATGATCCGTAAGCGCCGCATCAGAAAGGCTCTGCTTGCGGCTCTCAATGGTAGCATCGCGCCACTTCAGGTTGGAGTAGACAGTCCGCGCATCGAAACGATAGGTTCGGTTTATCGTCGGCTCTACATCGTTCACGTGCTGAATAAATGGATGTAAAAATTGAACGATCCTGTTTAACGCACCGTCTACGCGCTGGGCATTGGCCTGGCTTTCCTGCAATGTAGACTGCTTGGAACCTATTCTCTCTTTCGCTTCTTTTGCCAACCCGGCAAGCAGGCCTGACCCGCCCGTTGCTGAAGGCGATTTCTGCATGGATTTTGGCAATGCGGACGCCGGGTTTGTAATTGCCGTTATCTCGTTCTGTTGAGATGGACTCAATCGAAGGAACTCCTGATTGATTTCCCGCAATGAATTATCCGGTTGATTCTCAAAGTTCGGCATTGCAGATTTGTGGTCTGCCTCTTGCTGCGACACTTTCAGGCGCGCATCAAAATCCGCCATATTGAAATCGATGATCGAGTTTTGGCCGATTCCATTTTTCTGCGGACTTTGCGCTGGCCTTGAAGTTTTCGTCGCTTCCGAATAAGACGTTTGGGACGCAGATGCCGAGGACTCCACCGCAAGCTTTAGCGCTTTCATAAACTCAGCCGCCGTTTGAAAGCGATCTTCCGGTTGCTTGGACATGGCCTTCTTTACCACTTCTTGCAGCGCTTCCGGTATGTCGGGATTGAATTCAACCGGAGGAATAGGCGCCTGATTCATGACTTTATGCATGATCATGGTCATATTGCTGCCGGTGAATGGCCGCTCTCCGGTGAGGAACTGATAGAGGATGACACCCGCAGAGTAAATATCGCTGCGGCGATCCGCGGCTTGCCCCATGAATTGTTCCGGCGACATGTAAGAGGGCGTACCCAGCACGGTTCCGACTTGCGTAAGCTCGGAGGATTCGATCTTTGCTATCCCGAAATCCGCGATCTTCACTTGTCCGTCTGTGGTGATCAGGATATTCGAGGGTTTTATATCCCGGTGCACCACCCCGCGGGCGTGCGAATATTCAAGCGCATCAAGAAGCTGGGTCATGATTTTTGCACTGTCACTTATTTGGAATCGTATCGTCTTGTCGAAGTGCTCTTTCAACTCTATGCCAACGATGAACTCCATGGCGATGAATGCCACATCGCCATCCTCGCCATATTCATAAACAGAAACGATATTAGGATGCGTGAGGCGTCCAGCCGCCTGGGCTTCGCGACGAAATCGGCCCAGTATCTCCTGAGACTCGGATTTGTCGATCATGGATTTCTGAATAGTCTTGATGGCTACAGTACGTTCGATAAAAGGATCGAAACCCTCGTAGACGATGCCCATTGCACCCCTCCCGAGTTCGCGCTTGATCTCATATTTACCGAGCTTACTTAACACGGATACCCCATTAAGTTGTTGCTGCTGCAATTGAATGTTACCGCAAGAGATGCATGTTAACCCACTGTCACTCTGGCGAACTTTCGCTTGCCAACCTGCGCCACCACGACCGCCCCGACTTTGACAACCACGTTTTTGTCATTGACGCGCTCACCATCCAGCTTGACGGCGCCCTGCTGAATCATGCGCATGGCTTCGGAAGTTCCTTCCACCAGACCCGCCTGCTTGAGCAATTGCGGAACAGCAATACTGCCATTGGATGAAGTCACATTGATTTCTGGCATGTCTTCCGGCAATACGCCTTGGCGAAAGCGTGCTTCGAATTCTGCCAAGGCGGCTTCCGCGGCTTGCCGAGTATGGAAGCGTGCCACGATTTCCTGCGCCAGCAACACCTTGATGTCGCGCGGATTGCGCCCGCCCTCCACTTCTTCGCGCCAACCGGCAATTTCGTTCAGCTTGCGGAAAGATAGCAATTCCAGATAACGCCACATCAGAGTATCAGAAATCGACATCAACTTCCCGAACATATCCTGAGGCGTGTCGGTGATGCCGATATAGTTGCCCATAGATTTGGACATTTTATTCACGCCGTCCAATCCTTCCAGCAGTGGCATCGTGAGTATGCACTGCGCGGGTTGCCCAAAGTGCTTCTGCAACTCGCGCCCCATCAGCAGGTTGAATTTCTGATCCGTTCCGCCCAGTTCGATGTCGGCCTTGAGTGCCACGGAGTCATAGCCTTGCACCAGCGGATAGATGAATTCATGGATGGCGATCGGCTGGTTGCTTTTGTATCGTTTGCCGAAATCGTCGCGCTCCAGCATGCGCGCCACCGTGTGGGTGGCCGCCAGCTTGATCAAATCCACCGCGCTGAACTTGTCCATCCATGTGGAATTAAAAACGATCTCGGTCTTTTCCGCGTCAAGCACCTTGAACACTTGGTCGCGGTAAGACTGGGCATTCTCCAGAACCTGCTCGCGCGACAACGGCGGACGTGTGGTGTTTTTCCCTGTCGGGTCGCCGATCATCCCGGTGAAGTCTCCGATCAGAAAAAGTGCGTGATGACCTAAATCCTGCAACTGGCGCATCTTGTTGAGCAGCACGGTATGACCGAGATGCAAGTCCGGCGCAGTCGGGTCAAAGCCCGCTTTGACCCTCAACGGGTGCCCCAGCGCGAGCTTTTGTTTCAATTCGTCTTCGAGCAACAGCTCGTGAGAGCCGCGCTTGATTTGCGCCAGCGCGTCGGGATGCGTCATTTCAGTCATATTCTTCATCAAATTCAAGTACGGAATTAAGGAACAAACTGCTCATCCCTTTTCTTATAACCTTTCATCTGTCGGGTTTGGCCTCTTATCAGTTCAGTTTTGAGGGGATGCCACTTTCTGGTAAAGTGCGCTTAATCATTAACCTGAACAATTGCCTGAATAAGGTAACGCAACTCAAGGATTCACGAATGTTAACTCAAAATACGCCCAGCCAAGAAAGCAAAATGCCAGAAAGCAAAAAAAAGCTGCGCTGGTTCGTTGCTTTGTCTACCCTGCCGTTGCTGGGTGTAGTCACAGCTTTTGGCCTTGTGCCACAAAGCGATTTTGATTTGACCTCGGCCAATGTCGCCATTGAAGAAATTTCATTATCCCCAGCCACTGTTGACGAAACTCCCGCAGCCAGTTATTGGCGCAATGAACGCGTGCAACGCGGCGATACCGTGGATGAGCTGTTACGCCGCCTGAGTATTGAAGATGCAAGCGCCAGTGACTATTTGCGAAAAGCTTCTGAAGCCTCGTCTTTCCGCAAATTACCGGTCGGTACCGAAATACAAGCTGAAACTACCGCTTCTGGTGGATTGATCGCGTTGCGTTATCTGGGTAACAATGGCACGCAGATATTAATTGAAAAACAGGATGGCATTTTCAAAACCAATATCTTGCCAGCACAACTGGAAAAACGTTTGTTCGTTCGTACCGGCGAAATCAAGACCAACTTGTATGCCGCCACTGATGAGGCGGGCATGCCCGAAGCTGCCGCCAACCAATTGAACGAACTTTTCAGTGGCGACATCGATTTCCACCATGATTTGCGCAAAGGCGACAAGTTCACCGTAGTGTATGAAATGACATACAACAATGGTGCAATGTTACGTGCGGGCCGCATCCAGGCTGCTGAATTCATCAATCAAGGACGTGTTTACCGTGCTGTCTATTTCCAGAAGGACGAGCAGCATGGCGATTACTACACCCCGGAAGGCAAAAGCGTACACAAAGCCTTTTTGCGTTCTCCTATCGAATTTTCTCGCGTGAGTTCACGTTTCTCCCTCTCCCGTTATCACCCGATACTCAACAAATGGCGCTCGCACAAGGGTACCGATTTCGCCGCACCTATGGGTTCCAAAGTCAGAGTGACGGCTGATGGTACGGTTACCGTGGTCGGCAAACAAGGCGGCTATGGCAACGTCATCATGGTAAATCATCAAGGTCGCTACACCACTGTATATGGCCATTTATCGCGCTTTGCCAAGGCTCTGCATAAAGGCCAACATGTCGCGCAAGGTGAAGTCATCGGTTACGTCGGCATGACCGGATTGACAACCGGGCCGCATCTGCATTATGAATTCAGAATGTACGGCCAGCAACGCGACCCGTTGCGCGTTGCCTTGCCCGATGCAAAACCCATCGACAGTGCATACCTCGCTGCATTTCAACCCGTGGCAGACGACTTCGTTGCGCGCCTGAATCTGCTGCGCAACACCAACCTCGCGAAGCTCGACTAATTTGCCAGTGCCGCAGCCTGAGCTCTATATCGGTTTGATGTCAGGAACCAGCCTGGACGGCATTGATGCCGTCCTTGTCGATTTAAGCCAGTCCAAACCGCTGCAACTCGCCAAACACTATCAGCCCTTTGACGATACATTAAAAAATTCCTTGCTGGCATTGCACCTGCCCAGTCAAAACGAATTGCATCTTGCACAGGTCATAGGCAATCAGCTGGCAAGAATGTATGCCGCCGCAATTGCGCCATTGCTCGTTCAAGCCAAAACATCAAACAAAGAAATCAAAGCTGTCGGCTGCCACGGCCAAACCATTCGTCACCGCCCCGACCAAGGCTATTCCCTGCAAATCGGCAACGCCGCACTACTCGCTGAACTGACCGGCATAACCGTGGTCAGCGATTTTCGCAGCCGCGACATCGCCGCTGGCGGACAAGGCGCGCCACTGGTTCCCGCATTTCACGATCATGTACTGCGTGACCCAAACATCCACCGCGTCATAGTCAACATCGGCGGCATCAGCAACCTGACCAACCTTCCACCACGCGACTACACCTCCGGCTTCGACTGCGGCCCCGGCAACCTGCTGATGGATGCCTGGTGTATGCAACACATGGGCAAGCCCTATGATGATAACGGTACTTGGGCAGCATCCGGCAAAGTGCTGCCCGCACTGCTGGAACAAATGCTCGCTGAACCCTACTTCGCCCTGCCGCCTCCCAAAAGCAGCGGACGTGATCGGTTCAACATGGCTTGGCTGCAAAATAAATCGATAGGGAATGAGCGCGCGGAGGATGTGCAAACCACGCTGTTGGAACTGACTTGCCGTAGCATCACACTAGCCATCCAAAATCATTGTCACGGCGCAACAGAAATTTATTTATGCGGCGGCGGCGCGCGCAACCAAACCCTGCTTAACCGCCTAACGGCATTGCTGCCTGACTGCGAAGTAAAAACAACCAACTCCCTCGGCGTAGATGGCCATTATCTTGAAGCCACCGCCTTTGCCTGGCTGGCGCAACAAACCCTGCATGGCAAGCCTGCTAATCTGCCGCAGGTCACCGGTGCAAAACATCCATGCATATTAGGCGCGGTTTATCGCAATCGGTGACGCACTGATTTCCAATTTGCCCTTGCGAGACACTTTATATTCAGGAAGGCAACACAATGTCCGAACTCAACGACCCAAGAGTGTTCTTTGCGGCAGAACGAACCTTGCTTGCGTGGAACCGAACCAGCCTGACGCTGATGGCTTTCGGTTTCGTCATAGAACGGTTTGGACTGTTCCTGCACTTGTTATCACCCAAATCAGGAGTGCCTGTTGAGAGAGGCATTTCATTCTTGGTCGGCATCGCCTTTGTACTGCTCGGCGCATATTCTGCCGTAACGGCAACCCTGCAGTACCGAAAAGTGATCAAGACGCTGAAGCCAATCGAAATCCCTGATGGTTATAGCGCCAATGGTGGCGTGATTGTCAATTTACTGGTCGCTTTTCTGGGACTCGCACTGGTTGTTTATCTTTTCGTCGCACAATGATGTGACCAACGCCACTGCACAAACCGCCTATATCAGCCATCCGCTCTGCCTTAAACACGACATGGGCGCGCATCATCCGGAATCTCCGGCACGCATCCTTGCCATCGAGGATCAATTGGTTGCGTCAGGATTGCTGAAACAGTTGCAGCGACATGATGCGCCTGAGGCGACGTTCGAACAACTATTGCGCGTGCATGACGCAACCTACATAGTTTCGATCGAGTCCAGTGTGCCGCCACAGGGTGTCGTACAACTCGACGCGGACACCGCGCTGAATCCGTTCAGCTATCAAGCGGCTTTGCACGCTGCTGGAGCCGTGGTGCTGGGCGTGGATTTGGTTATGAACGAAAAAGTCGCGAATGCCTTCTGCAACATCCGCCCGCCCGGCCATCATGCCGAACGTGCCAGAGCCATGGGGTTTTGCATTTTCAATAATGTTGCGGTGGGCGCGGCGCATGCGCTGGCACAGCATGGTTTGAAACGCGTGGCGATAGCTGATTTCGACGTGCATCACGGTAACGGCACGGAAAATATTTTTCACGATGACCCGCGCGTGATGCTGTGCTCCACTTTCCAGCACCCGTTTTATCCCTATTGTGGAGCCAATAGTGGCAACGACCATATCATCAACGTACCGCTTGCTGCCGGAACGACCGGAGAGAGATTTCGCGAGTCTGTCACTCAATATTGGCTGCCCGCCCTGGAACGTTTCCAGCCAGAGTTGCTGCTGATCTCGGCAGGGTTCGACGCGCACCGCGATGACGATATGGCAATGCTCAAACTTACCGAACCAGACTATTCGTGGGTGACAGTGGAATTAAAACGTATCGCTGACAAGTATGCACATGGCCGCATCGTGTCTGTCCTGGAGGGCGGCTATGAACTGCACGCACTAGGCCGAAGTGCGTTGGCCCATATCAAAGTACTCAGCGACCCGTGACCAGAGTCGCATCTTTTAAATCCCCACAAAAGCACGGGGCGCTTCGCGCCCCGTGCTTTTGTAAAACAGACCGTATGGTCTAAGCAGAAAAAGACGACCCGCAACCACAAGTAGTGGTCGCGTTCGGATTCTTGATGACGAACTGTGCGCCTTCCAAACCTTCCTGATAATCGATTTCCGCACCAACCAGATACTGGAAACTCATCGGGTCGATCAGCAATTGCACGCCATTTTTGTTCAGCACGGTGTCGTCTTCGTTGGTCACTTCGTCAAAAGTGAAGCCATATTGAAATCCGGAACACCCTCCGCCGCTGACGAACACGCGCAGTTTCAGATCGGCATTGCCTTCTTCCTCGATCAATTGCTTCACTTTGTTGGCCGCATTGTCGGTGAACAACAGCGGATCTTGCACTTCAGTCATTGCATTCATTTGGTGCTCCTCAATAAATTATTCGCCATTGCTCGACTTGAACGCCACTACCTTGTCTTGAACCGAGGTGCTGGTATGTATCAGATGCCCTTCAACGATTGCGCCCAACTGGATTTCCAGCGTCGTGTAATGTACGTCACCATTGACCTTGGCTTTGCTCTGTAGTTCCATATATTCGCTGACGAACACCGGGCCGCAGATTGTGCCATTGATTACCAAATGAGTGACGTTAACCTCGCCATTCACCTGCGCATGCTCGCTCAATACCAGCGTGCTGGGCTTGCCCTGTTCTGCAACAACGTTGCCGTTAACCTGCCCATCGATGCGCAATCCACCGCTAAAATTCAAATTACCTTCGATGGTCGTTCCTGCCCCAATCAACGAATCAATCTGGGTTTGTGGTTTGCTGTGTTTTTTACTGAACATTGTTCGCTCCTTAAACTTTTGACACACTTACATCTTGACGCACTTTCGGCTCAACCCCACCACGTTCGAATATGCGCACCTGCACATTTTCCAATTGCACATTGGGTGGCAACTGGATGTTTTGTTCAATACGCTGATAATACCTGAAGCTGAGCTTAAATTGTGCATTTCCTGATTCGTCACGTGGGAATACATGGCTGGAGGTTTGCCCATTTTCCACAACCGTGGCAACCAACTGATAGCTGCCGCTAAATATCTTGGCTCGCTGCCCACTCTGCACCAGCAACATACGCAGACGATATTCTCCGGGAATCTTGTCTCTTTCCAGCGTTAAACGATGCACTCCCAGTTCGCCTTCTTTACCGCCTGCCGCAGTAAGATTCTGGAAAAATACCAGGTCTTCCTGAAGATGGACGTTTTCATCCGCCAGATTCTTTAACTGTTCGGATGTTGCCTGATTGCTGGCCTGCTCGATTTGAATTTTCCGCTCATATTGCGCCACCTGATTGGTCAGTTGTGCTTTTTCATCCGTCAATTTTGCGACCTGATCGTGTAACCTGGATAACTCCTGTTCAGCTTGACCCCGATGGAATCCGGCGAACTCCAGACCGTGATCATACGCCCACCAAGCTAATGCGATTGCCGCCAACACGAACGGCAACACCATACCCCAGCGCAAATACCAGGGAATGTGCGGACGTACCGACATCTGCGGTGCGGATATGCTGAACCTGCGTCCAACTCTACGTTCGACTCCACGCCACATACAGGGTATCCCACGCTTCATATCAGGGCAACAGCGGAACGTTATTCAATGCGGTGGCTTCCGGCAACCCGAACATGATATTCATGTTCTGCACCGCCTGACCCGCCGCGCCCTTGACCAGATTATCAATCACCGACAATATCACCACAGTATCTCCGCCTTGGGGTTTATGTACCGCGATTCTACAATGATTCGCACCGCGCACCGAGCGTGTTTCTGGGAGACTGCCAGTCGGCATCACATCCACGAATGGTTCGTTCGCATAACGCTGCTCGAACAAAGCCTGCAAATCTATCTTGCGAGTCAGCTTGCCATACAACGTGGCATGGATGCCGCGTATCATCGGGGTGAGATGCGGGACAAAAGTCAGTCCGACTTTCCCACCCAGCACATGCGCCAGACCCTGGCTGATCTCGGGCAGATGGCGATGTCCATCCACTCCATAAGCCTTAAAATTATCTGCGGCTTCCGAAAACAAATTGGCCATTTCCGTCTTGCGTCCGGCCCCAGAAACGCCTGACTTGGCATCTGCGATCAAACCGGCAGGCTCTATCACTCCGGCTTCCAGCAAGGGAATGAATCCCAATTGCACCGCCGTCGGATAACAACCCGGATTCGCGACCAACCGTGCGGTTTTGATTTGCTCACGATTAACTTCCGGCAAACCGTACACTGCTTCAGCAACCAGATCAGGACAAGCGTGGCTCATGCCATACCATTTTTCCCAGATGGCAATGTCCCGCAAACGAAAGTCTGCGGACAGGTCGATCACTTTTACGCCCGCATCCAGTAGCACGCGTGCCTGCTGCATCGCAATGCCGTGGGGGGTAGCGAAGAACACCAGATCGCATTGTTCCAGATGTGCCTGGTCTGGATGCGTGAACGGCATATCCACATAACCGCGCAGACTAGGAAACATTTGACTGACCAGCGTACCGGCATCAGCACGCGAGGTTATCACTTGCAATGCCACCTGAGGATGCGCAGCCAACAACCGCAGCAATTCGACTCCGGTGTAGCCAGTTCCGCCAACCACGCCAACCTTGATCATCATTACTTCCATAAATAACCGTCACGCATTCTACATCAAAAGTTCAATGAAAAAGCCGCCCGGAGGCGGCTTCGCGACATATCCACCAAGCGTTAACGCTTGGAGAATTGTTTCCTTCGGCGCGCCTTGCGGAGACCGACCTTCTTGCGTTCCACTTCACGTGCATCGCGAGTCACCAGGCCAGCTTGCTTTAACACTGCCTTGAACGTGGCATCGTAGTCGATCAATGCACGGGTGATACCATGACGCACCGCACCGGCTTGACCCGATTCACCACCACCGGTTACGTTCACCATGATGTCGAACTTGCCCAGAGTTTCGGTCAGTGTCAGCGGCTGACGCACGACCATGCGACCGGTCTCGCGGGAGAAGAACACGTCCACCGGCTTGTCATTCACCACGATGTCGCCTTTGCCTGCCTTCATAAACACACGTGCCACAGCACTCTTGCGGCGGCCGGTACCATAGTTATAAGTTACGCTCATAATAGATTATGCCTTCAACAAATTAACGGGCTTCGGTTGCTGCGCTTCATGCGGATGTGCGCCGCCGGCATACACCTTCATCTTGCGCAACATCGCATAGCCCAGCGGGCCTTTAGGCAACATGCCCTTGACGGCCTTTTCCAGCACACGGCTCGGATGACGCGCCTGCATCTTGGCGAAGTTGGTGGTGTACAGACCGCCAGGGTAAGTCGTATGGCGATGATACAGCTTGCCTTCCGCCTTGTTGCCGGTCACGCGCAGCTTGTCGGCATTGACCACGACAACGAAATCGCCGGTATCCACGTGCGGTGTGTAAATCGCTTTGTGCTTGCCACGCAGGCGCGAAGCGATCTGTGCGGCCAAACGGCCCAGCACCTGATCTGCTGCGTCTACCAGGAGCCAGTCGTGCTGGACTTCCTCGGCTTTAGCGGAAAATGTTTTCATAGCCACAATTCCTAAAAATTCAATAAGTAAACCTCGAAGGGCGCGCATTCTATTGCAGCCTACCCGTCACTGTCAAACGCTATTTCTCCCCGGACTAAACATCCGCGAGGCTGGCCATGATGTGCATATTTCAGAAAAATGAATGAAACCCAGTAAGATATGAACATTCTAGAACTCTGATTTTTGCCATGTCCTGGTTCATCACCAACTTAATTGCCACTTTTTTGCTGCCCCCGCTCAGCTTATTACTTCTGCTTGGGCTGGGAATTTTCCTGTTCTATCGCCGCCCTAAACTAGCCAGACTGCTGATTCTTGTCGCGTTTGCTTTTCTCTGGATAGCTTCCACACCCTATTTCGCCGAGGGTGCGTTGCATTTGCTGGAGGCGCAAACCTCCCCCCTAAATAGCGGTTATTCGGATAGCAGAAGCCCGCATGACCAACCTCAAACCACCGATGCGATCGTAATACTGGGCGGAGGAACCTATTTCCACGCGCCGGAATATGCGGGGCAGGATACGATCAGCGATGCCGAGCTGGTTCGCTTGCGCTACGGGGCTAAACTTCAGCGGGAAACCGGCAAACCGATACTCGTTACTGGTGGAAAACCGCTAGGCAACAACCTTTCCGAGGCGCAACAAATGCGCATAGTGCTCGAACAAGACTTTCATGTGCCAGTGACCTGGACGGAAGATACGTCGGACAACACTTTTGATAATGCTTATCACTCGTTCCACACCCTGCAACAAGCAGGCATCCACAAAATATATCTTGTCACTCATGCCTGGCACATGCCGCGCTCCGCCAACATTTTCCGTCATGCCGGATTCGAGGTCATCGAAGCGCCCACTGCTTTCACCACGCGTTATCAAATCGATTTGCTCGCCTTCCTGCCTCAAGCCGGGTCGCTAATCGAAAGCAAGATTTTCGTTCACGAAATTATCGGTTTGCTTTGGTATCGGGTAAAGTTGGCAATCTCTAATAGAACTATCTTGCCATTTATTAAGGGAACAATATGAAAGCTCGCGTCAAATGGGTGGAACAAGCCTCTTTTCTGGGGGAATCCGAAAGCAATCACGCGGTATTGATGGATGGGCCACCAACTGCGGGTGGAAGGAACCTCGGTCCGCGTCCCATGGAAATGCTCCTGCTCGGCACGGGTGGCTGCACTTGTTTCGATGTGGTTTCGATCTTGAAGAAAAGCCGCCAGGCGATTTCCGATTGCTATGTGGAACTGACAGCAGAGCGCGCCGAAACCGAACCCAAAGTATTCACCAAAATCCACATGCACTTCGTCGTAACGGGCAAAGACATCAAACCCGAGGCCGTCGAGAAAGCCATTAAACTATCGGCCGAAAAATACTGCTCGGCCTCCATCATGCTCGGCCATACCGCCGCAATCACCCATGATTATAAGGTTATTCAGCTTTAGGCATTGATCAATCCAGATCGCAATGCGGCCCGATCCCCAGCATGTCCGGCTGGAAGATTTGCACGTTGTTACGCCCGCTAGCTTTGGCGTAGTACATGGCAATGTCGGCGTTTTTGGTGAGCTCCTCTTCATCACTGCCATGCTCCGGGAACAAGACAAGGCCGATGCTTACCGAAATGTGCAAGCTGTGCCCGACTAACTCGAAAGTCTGACCAAGGGCATGCAGTATCTTGTAAGCAACCAACATTGCATCCTGTTCTGCTTCAACGGTTGGCAACAGCACGACGAATTCATCGCCGCCCAAGCGCGAAACCGTGTCCGTCTCACGCACGCAATTCAGCAAACGTTTTGCCACCTCTTTCAGCAACAGATCGCCGACGGCATGGCCGAGCGTATCGTTGATGGTTTTGAATTTATCAAGGTCAAGGAACATCAAAGCCAAGCGCTTCTTATTTGCCTTATCACGCTTATCAAGCTTATCCTGTTTGGCACGGGCTATTTCCTGCTGGAGAGTGTCTATGAACAGCACCCTGTTGGGCAAATCGGTCAGCGCATCGTAATGCGCGAGGTGTTGCATGCGCTCTTCTGATGCCTTGCGTTCGCTGATGTCGGAGAACACTGCCACATAGTGTGTAATCTGGTCATGCTCATCGCGCACCAGCTTGATGGACGACCACTTTACATAAAGCTCTCCACTCTTGCGCTTATCCCACATTTCGCCATGCCAGCTACCAGTGGCAAGCAGCACTTCCCACAACTCTTTATAGAACTCTTTCGAGTGCTTGCCGCTGGCAAGAATACTCGGGTTTTTGCCGACCACATCTTCCAACAAATATCCGGTAGTAGTTGTAAAGGCGGGATTAGTCGCAACTATCAAATTGTTTGCATCAGTAACCAGTACAGCCTCTTCAACGGTATTAACCACGGTGGCAGCAAGGCGCAGACCTTCCTCCGCCCGCTTGTGCTCGGTCAACTCCCGATTAAGCTCCTCGGAAGCTTGCATAGCGCGCACCCGGCCTCGCACCAGCAGCCAAGCCAATATTGCCAGTAGCAGGCTCGTTTCAATTCCGACATAAGCAACAAATTTCGCTTTTTCCTTGTCTGCCTTTATTTCAAAACCATACAGCGAATGAATCACTACCGTCCATGAATGATGTGCGACCTCAATGCGGCTAATGCTGTTGTAGAGCGCATCCGGATTGCCACCGACGCCGCTGATATCGGGGTCATAAATCATCGACTCGTCACTGATGATCTCACCATCATGAATTTCAATGTCGATCTCGTTGGAGATATCCCCAAGGATACCCTTCATCAGGTCTGTCATGCGGAATGACGCATAGGCCCAGCCGATGATATTGGCTCTGCGTTCGGTGAGGGTGGCATGCGGTGCATTTTTTTGTACACTGGCATAAACATCACAAAGCCGCCTTGAATACGCGCATCTTCATTGGCTTCTTTTGGCAGTAGCACTTTCTCGGAATTAACTGCTTGACCTGTATCTCGTGCCAGCTCCATAGCCGTGCGACGTACCGGATCGGAAGACAAATCGGAGCCAAGGGGAAATCCGTTATCGGCAGAGAGCGGCTCCAAGTGGCTGACCACAGCAATGCTTGCTCGCGCGCCTTTGGCCGACCCCGCCTGCTTGCTCACGGCAGCATTTCTCGCTCCAGGCACCGCCTGCGCAAAACCTATGTTTCGGCTACCGGGATAATTATCCTCAAGATGCAATGAATCGATGTATCCACGAAATTCATCGCGCGAAACTTTATTGGAAGCTAAAAATAAAGCCCTCACACCGCGCAAAATCTGTTCATAGGCTTTCATGCGCTGCTCTATACTGGTGTTAGTCTCGCGCACACGAAAATCGAAGTCGACTTGCATACTCTTTATGGCATCGTGTCGCTCGCTCTGCCAGATCTGATAGGTGGCCACCCAAACGATAGCTAGCACCAACCATGGCAACGACCAGCCCAGGCGATGCCACTCTTTATTGCGGGTGGCTTGCGGCAAGGCTAGCTTAATAGTGTCGATACCTTTAAATGGCATACGTCACTTTCAATCTATTTAATACGGGGCTGACCGGCTTTGCGTATCGATGGCCGGCATCAAACATGGTATGCCAACGCTGTCATGACTTTCCCGTTCAACTTCATCGCCAGTTGAACGGGCTGCGGCAAATCAGCACCACCCAAGGTAGCGGCCATGTCGGCGTGACCTGTCTCGTCCGTGTACATTTGCGCCACAATGGCGCGGCTTTTTTCATCCTGCGGCAGCAACCGATCCATATGGCTCTGCAAATGGTGCCCGACCTGACGTTCGGTTTCTGCGAGAAAACCGAGATTCCATTTGTCGCCCAGCAGTCCCGCTAATGCGCCGATCGCCAGCGAACCTGTGTACCAGAACGGATTCAACAAGCTCAGATGTCCGCCCAACTCGTGCACACGTCTGGCCGTCCAGGCGAGATGTTCGGTTTCTTCCTGAGCTGCCTGCTGAAGTTTTTGTTGCACGGCGGGGTCGCGCGCCGTTAACGCCTGTCCCTGATATAACGCTTGTGCGCAAATCTCCCCGCTGTGATTGACGCGCATCAGTGCGGCTGCATGTTTCTTCTCGGCATCACTTAATGAAGTATCGGGAATGCCCGTATCGGGGTGTGGGCGCGCGCTGTGCGCCTGACTGAACAAAGTACGCAGTCCTTTATCGAACTCAACGATCAGCTTATCCATTTCCAACATGACATCCCCCTGTAGGGGCGTGATTTATCACGCCCCTACGCAAATATCCTTGCCAATTCCACCCCAGGATCACGGGCTCGCATAAACGCCTCGCCTACCAGAAATACATGCACCTGATGGCTGAGCATCTTTTTTACATCTGCCGCTGTGAGGATGCCGCTTTCAGTGACGACGATGCGATCCTTGGGGATGCGCGGCAACAAGTCCAGCGTGGTTTGCAAACTCACTTCAAAGGTACGCAGATTGCGGTTATTCACCCCGATCAGCGACGTGGAAAGTTGCAGCGCGGCGTCCAGTTCCTCTCCGTTGTGCACTTCCACCAGCACCGCCATGCCGAAGCTGTGCGCCAGCGCCTCGAACGCCTGCATCTGTTTGTGAGTCAGCACAGCGGCGATCAGCAGGATCGCATCCGCCCCCATCGCACGGGCCTGATAGATCTGGTATTCGTCCACGATGAAATCCTTGCGCAGCACCGGCAAAGCACAGGCTGCTCGTGCCTGGCGCAAGTACTCCGCGCTGCCCTGAAAGAATTGCTCGTCGGTCAGCACCGACAAGCAGGCCGCACCGTGTTGCGCATAGCTCGCGGCGATCTCGGCGGGACGAAAATCCTCGCGCAGCACGCCCTTGCTCGGGCTGGCCTTTTTTATCTCCGCGATCACCGCCGGTTTGCCTGCCGCGATCCTGGCGCGTATCGCGCCGGTGAAGTCCCGCACAGGCGCGGCCTGCTCGGCCTCGGTGCGCAGCTGCGGCAACGGCTTGACAGGTTTAGCTGCGGCGACCTCTTGCGCCTTTACCGCGAGTATCTTGTTTAGTATGTCGGACATTGTTGCGCCTGCATTTAAGAAAGTCGCGCATTTTACCCCAAGTGCTAAAATGCGCTCTATTCGTTTTTATAAAGTATGAGATGAATAACCTCAAAGAATACATGAAAGGCGTAGGTCAGGCCGCACGCGCGGCTTCGCGCTTGATGGCGCAGGCTGACACTGCAAAGAAAAACCGCGCGTTGCTTGCTATCGCGGATGCCATCCTGCGCGACAGCGCAAAATTGATCGCCGCCAACGCCACTGATGTCGCTGATGCAAAGGCCAAAGGTCTGGATGCAGCATCGGTGGACAGACTCACGCTGACCGACAAGACCATACGCGGCATGGTCGAGGGTTTGCAGCAGATCGTGCAATTGCCCGATCTGATCGGTGCGATCAGCGACTTGAATTATCGCCCTTCCGGCATACAGGTCGGCAAGATGCGCGTGCCGCTTGGCGTGATCGGCATCATTTACGAGTCACGCCCAAACGTCACAGCGGACGCAGCCGGACTGTGTATAAAATCCGGCAATGCAGCTATCCTGCGCGGCGGCTCTGAAGCGATACATTCCAACCAGGCCATCGCGGCCTGCGTGCATGCCGGACTGCGTGCAGCCGGGTTGCCGGAAACAGCAGTGCAGGTCATTTCCACCGCGGATCGCGCTGCCGTGGGCGAACTGATCACGATGAAAGAATATGTGGATGTGATCGTGCCGCGTGGCGGAAAGGGCCTGATCGAGCGTATCTCCGAGGATTCCAGGATACCGGTGATCAAGCACCTGCATGGCGTATGCCATGTTTACATCGACGACGAAGCCGATATAGACAAGGCCATACGCATCGCCGACAACGCCAAGACGCACCGCTACGGCGTGTGTAACGCGATGGAGACCTTGCTGGTCGCGCAAAGTGTTGCTGCAAAAGTCTTGCCCAAGCTAGGCAAGATCTATCTCGATAAAAATGTCGAGTTACGCGGCGACGAGGCTGCGCGCGTGCTGGTCAAGCAGATGAAAGTCGCCACCGAAGAAGACTGGCTCACCGAATATCTGGCACCGATACTCGCGGTGCGGGTAGTGGCCGGCATCGATGAAGCCATCGTGCACATCAGCACCTACGGTTCACAACACACCGATTGCATCGTCACCGAGAATTACACCAAGGCAATGCGCTTTTTGCGCGAGGTTGATTCCAGCTCGGTGATGGTGAATGCCTCGACGCGTTTCGCTGACGGCTTCGAATACGGACTCGGCGCGGAGATCGGCATCTCTACCGACAAGATCCACGCGCGCGGACCGGTCGGCCTGGAAGGGCTGACATCTCAGAAATATATCGTGCTGGGCAACGGGCAGATACGAAATTAGTAGGGTGCGTGTACTCACCCTACATTAATCCACAAGGAAGAAATCAAACATGAGCCAAACCATAGAAGTAAAAGTACCTGACATCGGCGATTTTAAAGACGTTGCGGTCATCGAAGTATTTGTAAAGGCCGGTGACAAAGTCGAGGCAGAGCAATCGCTGATCACGCTGGAAACCGACAAGGCCGCAATGGAAGTGCCCTGCCCAGTCGCCGGCATGGTGAAAAACCTCAAGGTCAAGGTCGGTGATAAAGTTTCAGAAGGCAGCGTGATCCTGACGCTGGAAAGCAGCTCAGCAGTCACCACACCCGCCGCGAAATCAGCAGCCAGTGCGCCAATTACAGCAGCGTCTTCCAATAACAAATCTACCGTTGCTGCGCCTGCACCGGCTCCCGCCCCAAGAGCCTTTACCAGAGGCGACATCCACGCCGAAGTTATGGTACTCGGCGCGGGTCCCGGCGGCTACACCGCCGCATTCCGCGCAGCCGACCTGGGCAAGCAGGTGGTGCTGATCGAGAAGCATGCATCGCTGGGCGGTGTGTGCCTGAACGTCGGTTGCATTCCATCCAAGGCACTGCTGCATATCTCAAAGGTTATTACCGAAGCGGAAGAGGTATCGCAACATGGCGTGACGTTTGGCAAGCCAAAATTTGATATCGATGCCATCCGCGCATGGAAGGAAAACGTCATCGCCAAATCCACCGGCGGATTATCCATGCTGGCCAAGCAACGCAAAGTGCAGGTAGTGCAAGGCACCGCGAAATTCACTTCGCCCAATCACCTCTCCGTAGCAACCAAGGAGGGCAATAAAACTATCAGCTTCGATACTGCGATCATCGCCGCAGGTTCCAGCGTGGCACGCATCCCCGGCTTCCCTTACGACGACCCGCGCATCATCGACTCCACCGGCGCACTGCAATTGCAGGATGTACCCAAGCGCATGCTGATCATCGGCGGCGGCATCATCGGACTGGAAATGGCGACCGTGTATGACGCGCTGGGCGCAAAGATTTCCGTGGTCGAATTGATGGATCAACTGATGCCGGGTGCGGACAAGGACATGGTCAAGCCGTTGCACACGCGTATCGCAAAACGCTACGAGGCGATCTACCTGAAGACCAAGGTCACCAAGATCGAAGCCAAGAAGGATGGACTCAAGGTCACCTTCGAAGGCGAACAAGCACCCGAGCCGCAACTCTACGACCGCGTGCTGATGGCAGTCGGTCGCCGTCCGAACGGGCGCGACATCGGCGCAGATGCCGCCGGCGTGACCGTCAACGAGCGCGGCTTCATTCCGGTAAACAATCAAATGCGCACCAACATGCCGCACATCTTTGCGATTGGCGACGTCGTCGGCGACCCGATGCTGGCACACAAAGCCGTGCATGAAGGCAAGGTGGCGGCAGAAGTCATCGCCGGACACAAGGCGTTCTTCGAACCGTTGACCATTCCTTCCGTCGCCTACACCGATCCCGAAGTCGCATGGATGGGGCTGACCGAAACACAGGCCAAGGCACAGAACATCGAATACGAAAAAGCTTCGTTCCCTTGGGCGGCCTCCGGTCGCGCAGGATCGATAGGTCGTAGCGAAGGGGCGACCAAGTTGCTGCTCGACCCGATTTCGCGTCGCATTCTGGGCGCGGGCATCGTCGGTGTGAATGCCGGCGAGTTGATCGCCGAAGCGGTGCTGGCACTGGAGATGGGCGCGGACATGGAAGACATCGGCCTGACTATTCATCCGCACCCGACACTGTCGGAAACATTGTGCTTCGCGGCTGAAATGGCAGAAGGCACGATCACCGACATCATGGCGCCGAAGAAGCGCTAAAGAATCTGCTGCGCTCCCTGAGGCCGCATATGCAAAGCGCATGACAGATTTTTTCACCAGCGACATCAGCCTGTGGGGGCTGTTCATCTCCAGCTTCCTCGCGGCCACGCTGTTGCCGGGCGGTTCTGAAGCCGTATTGTTCGGCGTGCTCAAGGCCTATCCCGAAACGCTGCGGACTGCACTATTCGTCGCCACCCTCGGCAACACACTGGGCGGCATGGTGACCTTCGGCATGGGCTGGCTGTTGCCCCAGACTCATGTCCAGACACAGCAACTCAAACACGTTGAGAAAATGCGGCACTACGGTACGCCGGCACTGATGTTGGCATGGGTGCCACTGATCGGCGATGCGCTGTGCCTTGTTGCCGGTTGGCTGCGCCTGAATCCGTTGCAAGCCGCGCTGTTCATGGCAATCGGAAAATGTGCGCGTTATGCTGTGCTCGCTCTGGCTGTTACATAGCCGTTGAGCAAGTAACACGATAACAGTATAGTCTGGCAAAGCTACTGGAAAAGCCCCGGATGGAGAAGATGAGTACGCACGAACACAAACTGACTTTGCCTGAGCTTCTCGGCATGCTGGTTGCCGATGGCATGGTCAGCCAAGATGCGGCCGATGCATTGATTGCCGAGCGACGAGGGCAACGCCTCAGCGTTCATCCGCTGTTGGTCATAGCAGGAAAAAACCTTAAATCGCTGCTGCCACCGAACAAAGTTTTGCATCAGGAAGCGCTGGCAGAATGGCTAGCCGAACGCGTTGGTCTTGAATATTTACACATCGATCCGATGAAGATCGATTTTTCAGCTGTCACCGACATCATGTCCAGTGACTATGCCTCGCGTTTCGGCATCCTGCCGGTGCAAATGACTCAGACCGAAGTCGTCATCGCCACATCCGAACCTTTTTTGCGTGACTGGGAAAATGTTCTCAAACAGACCGTGCGCAAGGACATCCGCCGCGTCGTCGCCACACCGGAAGACATCAGCCGCTATCTGGTCGAGTTCTACAATCTGGCCCGCTCGGTGAAAAATGCGGCACAGTCCAACAAGCAAAACAAATCCGGGCAAGCTTCGTTCGAGCAATTGGTCGAGCTGGGCAAGACCAAACAACAATTCGATGCCAACGACCAGCACATCGTCACGATCGTTGACTGGTTGTGGCAATATGCTTTCGAGCAGCGCGCGTCGGACATCCATGTCGAACCGAGGCGCGACATCGGGCTGGTGCGCTTCCGCATCGATGGCGTGCTGCATCAGGTTTATCAGATCCCGATGTCGGTGATGGTTGCGATGACCAGCCGCATCAAGCTACTCGGACGCATGGATGTGATCGAGAAACGCCGCCCTCAGGACGGCCGCATCAAAACGCGTGCCGCCGATGGACAAGAAGTGGAGTTGCGCTTGTCCACGCTACCGACCGCATTCGGCGAAAAACTGGTGATGCGTATTTTCGATCCGGAAGTGCTGGTGCGCGATTTTTCCGAACTCGGCTTTTCTGACGAAGATCGCACACGCTGGGACAAAATGACCTCGCAACCGAACGGCATCATCCTCGTCACCGGCCCGACCGGCTCGGGCAAGACCACCACCTTGTATTCCACGCTCAAACATCTGGCCACGCCCGAAGTCAACGTCTGCACCATCGAAGACCCGATCGAAATGGTGGAACCGGCGTTCAACCAGATGCAGGTGCAAAGCGGCATCGACCTCAATTTCGTCGACGGCCTGCGCGCATTGATGCGTCAGGATCCGGACATCATCATGGTGGGCGAGATACGCGATCTGGAAACCGCCGACATGGCGATACAGGCCGCGCTGACCGGCCATCTCGTGCTGTCCACGTTGCACACCAACGACGCGCCATCGGCCATCACCCGCCTGCTCGATCTCGGCGTCGCGCCTTTCATGATCAACGCCACGGTGCTCGGCATCATGGCGCAGCGGTTGGTGCGCACGCTGTGCCCTCATTGTAAGCAACCGCTCCCGCCGCAAGATGAAGAAAATAAATTCTGGGACGATCTCGTCGCTCCGTGGAAAACCAGCCGCCCGACACAGTTGCAACATGAGGTCGGTTGTCTCGAATGCCGCATGACGGGTTATCAGGGGCGCGTCGGCATCTATGAGATCCTGATGATGTCGCCCGAGATACGCAAACTCGTCACCCCGACCACCGACATCGCACGTGTCCGTGAAGTTGCTTACCGTGAAGGCATGAAACCGCTGCGCATCTCCGGCGCAATGAAAATTGCAGCAGGAACAACGACGCTGGAAGAAGTCATCAAGGTCGCTCCGCCAGCAAGCTAGTCACGGCAAAATACCATGGCATTCCCCTGCCATTCAAGATGAATGCCACATTCAACTAGGTGCCACGCCTCGACATTGATAACCGCGTACAAGGCGTGCTCTTCATTATGTTCCTCACATATGTTAACGTCAGATTCTGCGGCTTAACTAATAACCATCAAGGAGAAAAATCATGAGCATGATCCAGGAATTCAAGGAATTTGCAGTCAAGGGGAACGTGGTTGATATGGCCGTCGGTGTCATTATCGGCGCCGCATTTGGGAAAATCGTTTCTTCTCTGGTTACCGATGTCGTCATGCCCCCAATCGGCGTACTGGTTGGCGGGGTGGATTTCTCGAAATTATCTTTTACTTTGCAGGGGGCAACCGCAACTGCGCCTGCTGTATTGATCAGCTATGGCAAATTCATACAAACGGTTGTGGACTTTACGATCATCGCGGCGGTTATTTTCATGGTCATCAAAGGCATCAACAAGATGAAGAAGAAAGCCGATGCAGCCGTACCTGCCGCACCGCCGGCGCAAGAAGTACTGCTGACGGAAATTCGTGATCTGTTGAAAAATAATTCAACGAAAACATGTTGCTCGTGAAAACGCTACTCCTCGTGATCCATGGCCGTGTGCAAGGCGTGTTCTTTCGCGACTCGATGCAAAGTGAGGCCCAGCGTCTGGCAGTCGCAGGCTGGGTGCGCAACCGCAGCGATGGCACAGTTGAAGCCGCGGTGCAGGGCGAAGCCGCCGCCGTGGATGCGATCGTGCGCTGGGCGCATCGCGGCCCGCAACATGCGCAAGTAACACATGTCGACATCGCGCCGGATGGCGGCAGCTACTCCCGCTTCGAGGTTATTGGCTAACCATGAAGACCATCCTGATCACCGGCGCAACCGACGGTATCGGCTTGGAGACTGCAAAAATACTCGCCTGCAGCGGGCATCAAGTAATACTGCACGGACGCAGCGCAGAAAAAATACAGCTTGCACGCGATACGATCCAGCGTTCTGCACCCAATGCCGTGCTGCACACGACCCATGCCGACCTCGCCGATCTCTCAGCTGTAGCACGCATGGCGCAAAACCTCGCCGCGCGACTGCCGCAACTGGATGTGCTGATCAACAATGCCGGCGTATACATGACCGAGCTCAGACTTACCAAAGATGGATTCGAGATGACGCTAGGGGTGAACCACCTCGCGCATTTCTTGCTCACCAACCTTTTGCTGCCACTGCTGAAAAAATCGCCCGGGCCGCGCGTGGTCACGGTCAGCTCAGTCGTCCATACAGGCGGGCGCATCGACTTTGACAACATTAACAACAAGCGACATTTCGATGGCTACCACGCCTACGCCAATTCCAAACTAGCCAATGTGCTGTTCGCCAACGAACTGGCGCGGCATGCACCGTGGCTCACATCCAACAGCCTGCATCCCGGCGTGATCGGCACCAAATTGCTGCACAACGCATTCGACATGGCGGGGGCATCCGTGGCAGAAGGCGCGCGCACCCCGGTGTATCTCGCCGCATCACCCGAGGTCAAAGGCATCACTGGCAAATATTTCGACCAGTGCGCTGCCGTCCAGCCTGCATCTCTGTCATTGGATCAACACTTGGCGCAACAACTCTGGGATTGGTCGATGAATGCGGCACGGCCTTTTTCAGCCGAAATACAATAAAAGAAAAGTCTGCTACCGACCCGCAGGTATCGTTCAATTTTCCTCGCAGCGATTACTCAAGCTTCAGAACCATAAAACCGGATCGAATTGCGCCCCGCTTCTTTAGCCTGATACATCGCCAAATCGGCCCACTTGATAAAATCATCCGCGCTGCCTTCACCATCGAATACCACCACGCCGATACTCGATGTGCAATGGTGCTCGACGGTATTTTCCGCTATACCCTCGCGCTGAAATTTCAGCACATAGGGTTTGGCCAGAAGGGCGAGGATCTTTTCTGCAACGATGCGGGCTTGTGTGGCGGATTCGACCTTGTCCGCATCCAGTTCACTGAGCATCACTATAAACTCATCGCCGCCGAAACGCGCGACAGTGTCCATCGCACGCACAATGCTGTTGACGCGGTGTGCAACTTCCACCAGCAACAAATCGCCTACATCATGTCCATGCGCGTCATTGAGTGGTTTGAAATTATCCATATCCAGGAACATCAATGCACCGTATATGCCACTGCGTTTGCTGGCAGCCATAGTCTGTTCCAGCCGGTCTTTCAGCAGGCGGCGATTGGGTAATTGCGTCAAAGCATCATGGAAAGCCAGGCCATGGATTTGCTCCTCCACTCGCTTGCGCTCAGTAATATCGAGCATCGTGGCGACGTAGTGGGTGATATCTCCGTTGTCTCCCTTTACAGCGGTGATGGTGTGGTAATCCGGATACACTTCACCGTTCTTGCGCCGGTTCCAGATTTCGCCTTGCCATCCACCGGTGCGCAGCAGGCTATCCCACATCATGGCGTAGTAGGCCGCATCGTGGCGGCCCGATTGGAGCAGGCGTGGTTTCTTGCCCACGACTTCCTCTGCTGAGTAGCCGGTGATCCCGGTGAAGGCGCGGTTGACTCGCAGAATCACGCTTTGGGCATCGGTGACCATAATGCCTTCCTGTGTCTCGAAAGCGATCGCGGCGATGCGAAGTTCTTCCTCAACCCGCTTGTGCTCGGTGATGTCGCGGGACACGACGACCACTCGCAATGCCTTGCCCTGACTATTTTTGATCAGCCCGCTGACAGACTCCATGTGGCGGATACTGCCGTTCGCCAGCACGAACCGGAATTCCACCCGATGGCCGATGCCGGATCGTACGGTTTCGTTAAATACCCTTTTGATACGCTCCCGGTCATCCGGATGTATTTCGGCGAATGAGTCGGTGCCTTTAATGGTTTCAGTTTCGCCAAAAAATCTTGCATATGAAGGGCTATTGTAGAGCCGCCGTCCTTCCAGATCGAGCACCGCGATAAAGTCGTCGACGTTCTCGGCGATCATGCGAAAAAATTCTTCCTGTTCGCGCAGCGCCTCCTCAGCTCGTTTGCGTTCGGTGATGTCGCGGCTTGAAGCAAAGAGGTAATACTGCCCGTCTATTTCCGCACCAGTAGTGCTAACCTCGACATCAAGCAGTGTGCCGTCTTTGCGGCGGTGCTTGGTCTCGAACAATGCGCTGTTTGAACGAACCAGCTTCTTGAAGCGCTCCATCAATTCTGCTCGCGACCATTGCGCGTCCCAATCAGCCACGTTCATCCGTGACATCTCTTTTGGGGTGTAACCCAGCATATGACAGAAGGTATCGTTGACCTCCACGATGTTGCCCAACATATCCATTACGTGGATACCCTCCAGTGCAGATTTCATCAATGCCTGGTGGCGTTGCAACAGCACCTCGGATTTCTGCTGAACCTGTTTGTGTCTGGTCATAAGACCCCTCTTTATCCATTCACCTGGATGACAATGCTATGCTGATGCAATACTCGCTGCTATTGAGGCCGTGAATATTCTATACTGTATTTGGTTATCTGCTCTTGGCACTTTGCTGCCCTAGCATCTAAACTTACCTGGACTGCAACATCCGCAATCCCCAGCCCACGCCGAACCCGGTCACATCGCTCGCCACACTACCCAGCCCGCCCTCGCAACGGCTGGAAGACAAGTCCACATGCAGCCACGGCACATCGTGCTCCAGGAAGCGTTTCAGAAAACGTGCTGCGAGAATGTGGTCGGCTTCGCCATCAAGCGTGCATTGTTTGATGTCGGCAACTTTGGAATCCAGCGCGGGTTCGTAATCGTCGTCCATCGGGAAGGCGCACAGCCGCTCTCCGCTTTGCAACCCGGCTTGTACGGCCTGTTGCAGCAAAGCATCGCGGTTACCCAGCACGCCGCTGTAGCGCGCGCCGAGCGCAACGTGCATGCTGCCGGTGAGCGTGGCGAAGTCGATAATCAGATTCGGTTTTTCTCGCGAAGCCAGCGTGAGCGTATCGGCCAGCACCATGCGGCCTTCGGCGTCGGTGTGCATGATTTCGATGGTTGTGCCGTTCAGCGCCTTGACGATGTCGTTCTGCTTGTAGGCTTTCGGGCTGATGTGGTTTTGCGCAATGGCCAGCCAGCAGTCGATGTTGACCGGCAGCTTTTGTTGCGTGGCCGCAAGCATGGTGCCGAGCGCGACTGCCGAGCCGTTCATGTCCTCGTGCATGCCGTGCATGTGGCGCGCGGGCTTGAGGTTGTGTCCGCCGGTGTCGAAGCAGATGCCCTTGCCGACCAGCGCAACGGTCTGTTTCGCCTTGGCGTGGCGATAGCGCAGATGCACGATGGCGGCATCTTCATCATGGCTGCCCTGCGCCACCGCGACAAATGCGCCCGCGCCCATCTTGCGCAATGCCTTCAGGTCGAATTCCTTGAACTGCCAGCCGTTTTGTTTGGCGAGCTCCTTGATGCGCTTGCGGTACAGCGTGGGAGTGAGTTCGTTGGGCGGCTGCACCGTCAGCGTGCGGCACAGCAGATTGCCTTCGGCCTGCGCCTTGAGCGCATCGAATATTTTCTTGTCAGCAAAGCCATACAGCGTGATCTTTTGCAGCGGCTTGCGCTGGTCGGATTTTTTCTTGTGCAATGGTAATGGAGCGCCGTTCACCCATGCTGCATACACAGCAGCCTCGGCGGCTTGCTGACGTTGGACTGCGTCGCCCTGCACGACGATGGCGATGCTGCCTGGTTGCTCCCCCAGCAACATCTGCATGGCCTTGCGCGCCTGCGTCTGCACGGCAAAATTCGTTTTGTCGAAATCCAGCATCGCCCAGGCGACCAGGCTGCCGTCTGAATGGTTTGCGGCAATGGGCGCTTCGGCAATTTCCTCAGCCTTGATGCCGCGCCGCTTGAGTACTGCGGCCAGTAATTCGCGATGCGGCGCATCGCCGGGCAGGGTCTTGCCTTTGGGCAACAGCACCAGCAGGTGTGCTGCGTTCACTGCTTTTGGTACAGCGGGAGATGCGGTCAGTTGTGCTAGCATTACGTCCTCGAAAAGTCATTTCATGCCGCGATTATACGGGCATTCAACTCAAAGAATTATGCATACTTACCTCAACCTGATGCAGCATGTGCTCGATCACGGCACAAGAAAATCAGACCGAACTGGAACCGGCACAGTCAGCGTGTTCGGCTACCAGATGCGCTTCGATCTCTCGCAAGGCTTTCCGCTGGTCACCACCAAGAAATGCCACATGAAATCCATCGTGCATGAGTTGCTGTGGTTCTTGCAGGGCAGCACCAACATCAAGTATCTCAATGATAACGGCGTCAGCATCTGGGACGAGTGGGCAGACAAGAACGGCAACCTCGGCCCGGTATATGGCAAGCAGTGGCGCTCTTGGGCGGCCGTGGATGGCCGCGTGGTGGATCAAATTTCCGAAGTCATCGCGCAGATCAAAAAGAACCCGGATTCGCGCCGTCTGATCGTGTCGGCATGGAACGTCGGCGAGCTCAACCAGATGGCGCTCGCGCCCTGCCATGCGTTCTTCCAGTTCTATGTCGCGGATGGAAAATTGTCCTGCCAGCTATATCAGCGTAGCGCTGACATCTTTCTCGGTGTGCCATTCAACATCGCGAGCTACGCGCTGCTCACGTTGATGGTCGCGCAGGTGTGCAATCTCAAACCCGGCGATTTCGTGCATACCTTCGGCGATGCGCATCTGTATTCAAACCATATGGAGCAGACACATTTACAATTGTCCCGCGAGCCCCGTCCGCTGCCTACGATGAAGATCAATCCGTCGGTGAAAGACATCTTCGCTTTCAAGTTCGAAGATTTCACTCTGGAAGGCTACGATCCGCATCCGGCGATCAAGGCACCTGTCGCGGTATGAAAACCTTTTATCACGGCACGGTATGAAACCGCGCGTTTCATTGATCGTCGCGATGGCGAAGAACCGCGTGATCGGCATCAACAATACCCTGCCTTGGCATTTACCCGCCGACCTGAAACACTTCAAGGCGCTCACGATGGGGCATCACATCGTGATGGGGCGCAAGACCTATGAATCCATCGGCAAACCTTTGCCGGGGCGCACTTCGGTGGTGGTGACGCGCAATGTAAATTATTCGCCGCCTGGTGTGATCGTAGTGAGCTCGCTCGAAGCGGCGATTTCGGCATGCAGTAATGACGAGGAGATTTTTGTGATCGGCGGAGCGGAGCTTTATCGTCAGGCGATTAAATTCGCCGACCGTATCTACCTGACCGAGATCGATGCCGATATTTCAGGCGATGCGCACTTCACGGAATTAGACCGAAATCTGTGGCAGCAGACCGAACGCATGAGTCACACGCCAGATGAGAACAATAAATATTCTTATCACTTCGTGGTGTACGACACAAAGCGCTAGCTTCTATCGGAAATCCCAGCGGTAACCAACGTAATAATACCGGCGTTGTGTTTGGTCGCTTTGGGTTGCGCTTTCGGTATGGGTGCTTTCTATCCCTCCCTCGCTTTCAAAGCTGACCGAGTCGTTCAAGTGGTAGCTCAACTTCAGACTGGGAGTGATACGCGCCTGATGAACACCCAGATTGTCATTCTGGTTGTATAGCTGTAGCGAAACATCCAGCCGCCAGTATTGCCGCAATATCTCGCTTTGAGTGTAAGCCAATGACTGGCCCTTATATGATTGGGCATTGATATAACTGGCGCTCGCTACGCCCATATCGTTATCGATCAGCAAATTATTGCCTATCGCTTGTGCGGAATATATATACATATTCCCTGCCCCCTGTGTCGCCGGAGCTTTGTTTAATCCCGTTAAAGGATCAATCGGACCCACCCCCCCAGTACCTGTTGTATTCAAGATACGAAAATCGCCGCCCAATCGCCAGTGTGCGGAATAGGGTTGGGTTGTCCCGATCATGAGCAGGTTGGATATTGCGGTTAACGTTTGGGCGTCATCTCGCAGGGTCTCAATTGACACTCCCGATTGAACCAGTGCCGGTATGGATTGCATCGCATAACCCGGCAGCGCGTTAGTGATCTGCAATGATGGCGTTTTCCGATGGTCCACCAGCAGGTTGTAGTTGCCGCCTGATGCCGTCGTCCAGTTCCCCTGGAACATCGCGATATTGACTGCCTTGAATACGGTATCGTAATCAAACAGTCCTGTGTAATTGCGCTGTATATCAAAATAATGTGTTTCCAAACCGATAGCTTGACGATCCGTGATTTCGCCAACGCGTTGCTGGATCAGATAACTGCTGCCGCTCCATTGTTCAGGCGCGCGGATAAGATCGACACTGATGCCGGTAAAAGTTTTTCTTTCGGCTGTGCTGCCATAAATATCCACCGGTGATCCTGCAACACCATTGACACGCCAGGCGGATGCAAGACTGTAACCCAACCATACCCCGTCAAAACGCCCCTGCACGCCACCCGCCGTTCCCATCTGCCGACCCAAACGGTACAGGTAGCTGTGGTCTCGCCCACTTTGCTCCACATATGCGGCATTCAGGCGATTGCTGCTGTTTTGTCCCGGCAGGAAGTTCGCATTGTACGATTCTCGCACCACCAAGCGCGTATCGGCGTTCTCGGTACGTTTGCGCCCGGTCAAATCCAATGATGAGACCAGCATCGATTGATCTGTGCCAGTCCATGTTTGCGTAGTTGTGCTGCCTGCGGTATTGGTATCCAGTCGCAATACACCGTTGTAGTAATTTTGTGAGAAGCTGCCATAGACCATCATTTTCTCATCGATGACCTTCTTCCGGGCGGCGCGTGCTGCCTGCTTGTCCGCCTCTGCGGGCAAATGTGCCAGCCGATCTTTCACCTGCGCGACATCCGCAGCGTCTGGATAGATTTTTAAATATAACTCGTACTCAACGCGCGCCTTTGCAAACTCGCCGTTCTTCTCGCGCGACTCGCCTATCAGTTTCTGCCCAAGCTGGGATTGCTGGTTGGGAGGAAGATTGAGCAACTTATTCAAAGCTTCGATTGAAGTTGCGAACTGGTTTTGACCCATCGCATCACGCGCATTATCGATCAATTGCTTTGCCTCCAACTCGATTTCCTCCTGTGTACGCATAGTTGAGGATAGTGCGGCGGGGAGTTCGATCTTCGGCTTGAGGGCGGGAATATAAACGCTGATGCTGCGCCCGTCATTGCCGGGTCGAACACGATATTTCACTTGCTGATCGAACTTGATGGCAAGCGACGAATCGAGTTCGGGATAACTGATGGTGAAATGCGGCGCGATATCCGATGGCGGTGAATCCATGGACTCCGGAACCATGAAGGTCCGATCCGGGTCAGCCTCCAGGAGGCCAAAGAAAAGATGCACCTGACCATTGTTAAGCGATGCCTCGCGCAGATATTGAATCCTCACATCGAAAATGATCTGGATCTCTGCCTCATCACCGACGTGATTGATCTCGATGCGATCGATCACATGTGCATAAGCCGACTCCATACCAACTCCGCTCAACAACAAGACAACGAACAAACGAATGAATGAGCCGGTGATATTCAGTATGACTTGCAACGCTCTACGGGCCTTCAATCTTCTTCCTTTTTTCAATGCCGCAACAGCCGCACCCAACGAAACATACGCTGGGAAACCCTATCGAGGCGCAATGCGCGTAGCTTACAAGACCCCTAGAGGTAAATCTGCCGATCTCATTATTTATTCCAAGTGCTTGTGGAGTGGCAGTTATCGCACGATTGTGAATTGTTGTGCTCACTGTGACAGGTATTGCATTTTCCTGTAACAGATGCACCCGAACCATGCACTTTGGCATTGGCGAAACTTGTAAATGACTTATGGCAGATATCACATGAAGTCCAAAAAGTCGTAGGCACATGGCCTGAGTATGACGGGTGCTGAGTTGTAGGTACACCGCCCACACCTTTCGCCGTGATGCCGTTGTGGCAAGTCGCGCAAGTGCCCGCTACCACGCCCTTATGGTCATAGCTTGCCGGCACCCAAGCTTTGGTAGTGTGGCAACCGTCGCATTGTCCAGGAGCCATACCGCCCAAGTGCCCGCTCGGAACGCCTGTCGCAGATATCCCATGGCAGGTTGTACAAGTACCCGGCAGCACACCCTTGTGGTCATAACCCGCCGGTAACCATGCCGCAGTACGGTGGCAGCCATCGCAAGATGCCGAGGTGAAAATATGTCCGTTTGGTTTGCCTGTCGCCGTCGAGCCGTTATGACAAGTCATGCAAGCACCCGGTGCCACACCCACGTGACTGAACGTCGCCGGCGTCCAGGTTGTATATCTGTGACAGCTGTCGCATGGAGCTACGGTGGAAATATGGGTATTAGGTTTTGCCGTTGCTCCCATACGGTTGCCAACGCTGTGGCAACTTGCACAATCCCTTGGCGTTCCCTTGAACACGCCTTGGACATGGCAAGAATCACACGGAGCCAAGGCATGAGGACCGGCCAGATTAAATCCTGTCTTGATATGGTTAAACTTTGCGGAGCCGACCTCAGCTGCCTGAGCCAATGCAATAGGCATCAAGGCCAGCAACGACAACATAAACAACAGCCCGATTCCCCGCAGCGAATTAGTGACATCGGATACAGATTGGGTCTCAATTTTAAATTTGTTCATTTTGTTGCTCCTTCAAATCTTTCGTGCTTCCGTAAAATCCGGCAAAGCACTCCATCTAGCCACGCTTCCGATTCAACGGAAAAATATTTGAACCCTCTAAATAACCCCAATTTTTAAATTTAACATTTGCAGATTAACACAAAACACCCATCGTGTGTGTAATTTACACACATAATCGATAAACTATTGATAAATTGAGATGATCTATCAACGATTCTTTGTCCCTGAACCTATGAGTAGTGTTTTGAAATCAGTGGTGACATGACAACGTTCGCATAGCTGGCCGAACCGGCCCAAGTGCACGTCATCCTCCTCGTGGCAACCGACACAAGAGCGCGGAATCAAAAAGCGGACATCCACTGCCTTTTTGTGGCAAGCATAGCAATCCGGTTTCTTGTGGCCTCCATCAAGCTTGAATGCGGTACGTTTGTCGTGGTCGAAATCCCAGGATTTCCATGATCGCGCGTTATGGCATGACTCGCATTTTTTACCCAGCCTGCGCTTATGCACCTTGTCATCATCCTTTTTATGGCATGAGTAGCAATCGGATGGCGCATCGCGAAAGAGTTGCGTCTGATGGCATTTCTTGCATTCCACTTTTATATGCAAACCCAGCAATGGAAAGCGTGCGCGTCCGTGGTCGATCTTTGCATTCTTCCACTCTTTTTCGCTGTGGCAGGATTCGCAACGCTTGCCCAGCTTGTCCTTATGCACATCATCTTTTTTGTGACAGGAAACACAATCCTGAGCTAATTTCTGCTGATACAAATTACCGGTATGGCAGGTTATGCATTTAACCTTTTCATGTTTATCTTTTAATGGATATTTCGTATCGCGCGTGTGATCAAAACTGATCGTCTTCCAATCTTTTTCAGCGTGGCATGTCTCGCACTTCGCGCCGAAGCTCCCCTTGTGTTTATCATCCTTCTTGTGACAACCCATGCAAGTCGTGGCAATTTTTTCTGCGGCAACTTTCAATTCCGGTTTATGACATGCCTCGCACTTGGTCGTGATGTGTTTGCCCAATAACAAGAATTTGGTGTCTTTGTCATGGTTGAATTTGGCGGACTTCCATTTTTCTTCGTTGTGGCAAGTAGCACATTTATCGCCCAACGCACCCTTGTGCACATCATCCTTGCGATGACACGCAATACACGTAGTCGGCGTTTTCTCCTTGGCGTAGAGCGGTGTCTTGTGGCAACTTACGCACTTTGTCAGCTCATGCTTGCCCAGCAGTTTGAATTTCGTTTTTGTGTCATGATCGAAATCGATTTTCTTCCAGTCTTTTTCCACATGGCAGGTTTCGCATTTCTTGCCATATTGCCCTTTATGTTTATCGGCCTTCAGGTGGCAAGCCGCGCATTCATGCGGCGCGCCTTTGTATTTGG
>JANXXH010000025.1 GCA_025350705.1 Gallionella sp. | reverse complement strand
TGCCGTGTTTCCTCAATAATTCGATTTCCACATACACCTCGTTTGTGATCACGGCCGCTTTCAAAATCCGGCCATCTTCTCAAATCGGTGTATCAGTTTTCAATCGGCGCGGTGTGTCAATTTACATCCGGCGGTGACAGAAGTTGCTGCCTGCTGATTTTGTAATTCCCCCTATCCATGTAGTGGGGGTGATGGTGCTTGGCCTGTTTATCCTCACAAATATACTGGGACTGTTGACGCTCTGGCTTTCAGTGCGCTTTTCGGCATTGTTGGGTGTGCGTCTGTCGGAAAGTCTGGCCGAGAGCTACTTCGCAAAAGGGTATGTGTATCTGCTAATGGCCTGAAACCGCCTTTCTCGACCCGCCTGTGCTGTTTCCAGGCGTAGTCGCCGGTCAAGTTGATATGGTTCCAGTGAATCGGCGCAACGTGCTTGAGCAACGCATCATCAATGGGATATCCCTGGACGCGCATCGCGCTGACTGCCCGCTCCAGATAGACCGTGTTCCACAAGATAATTGCCGCTACGACCAGATTAAGGCCGCTGGCACGATGACGCTGGAGTTCGTAGGTACGATCCCGAATTTCGCCAAGCCGGTTAAAGCACACAGCGCGGGCCAAGGTGTTTTTCGCCTCGCCCTTGTTCAATCCGGCAGTCACGCGCTGGCGCAGGCGTGGGTCGAGCAACCAGTCCAGCGCAAAAATAGTCCGCTCGATGCGTCCGATTTCGCGCAGGGCGAGCGCCAGCCCGTTTTGCCGGGGATAGCTGGCGAGCTTGCGCAACATCAGCGAAGCGGTCACGGTGCCCTGCTTGATGGACGTTGCCATGCGAAGATATTCCGACCATTGCGTCAGAATGATTTTCTGATTGATTTTGTCACCAAGAAAGTTCGTCAGCGCCGGGTAATTTTTGGGATCATCCGGCACGTACAAATTCTTGTCTTTGAGGTCGCGTATCCTTGGCGCGAAGCGGAAGCCAAGCGGGGGACATAATGCAAATATGTGATCGGTAAAGCCGTTGGTGTCCGTATAGTGTTCCTCGATGCACAGTTCCGATTCGTGGTACAGCAGGCCGTCCAGCACATGCGTTGCATCGCGTATAGTGGAAGTGATGGCCTTGATGTGGAACGGTGCGTATTGATCGGAAATATGCGTATAGAAGTTGATTCCGTGGTCGGAACCGTACCGCAAATTGACTTGTCCGGTCTGCCCGCCGCGACCGCCAACCTTGTAGTTCTGACCATCCGATGAAGAAGTCTTGCCCGTTCCCCAATGCAATGCGAACGGCAATCGATGCTGGTAATTGACCAGTTCTGCCAGCCCCTTGGAATACGATTCATCGCGAACGTGCCAGGCGCGCATCGTATCGAGTTTGTTGAACGTCGATCCCGGACATGCCTCAGCCATTTTTGTCAGTCCCAGGTTGATGGCGTCGGCCAGGATCACGGTCAGTAATGCCGACCTGTCCTTGGGCAGCGCATCGGTGCGCAGGTGCGTAAAATGCCGGGTAAAATCTGTCCATTGATCGACTTCAAGCAGCAATTCCGTAATCTTGGGGCGAGGCATCACGCCAAAGATATCTTCTTCCAGTTTCTCTGCCTCTTCCGGCACGCTTTTGGCAAGCGGCTTGATCTTTAACAATTCATCGGCTATTTCCGCGTCAGGCAATTCACCGGCAGCGGCCAGGCGGTTCACCTCGATCAATTTCTCCTTGAGCAGTGCCAGTCGATCCCGTAAATAGCGTTCGCCATCGGTGTCGATTGCAAGGGACAGATCGCCCGCATCGCGTAGCGCCGCAAAGCGTTTTGGCGGCAGCAGGTATTCCTCGAAATCCTTGAACTGCCGCGAACCCGGCACCCATACGTCGCCCGACCGCAACGCATTTTTCAGTTCGGACAATGCACACAGTTCATAGAAGCGCCGGTCAATGCCGTCATCTTTCACGACATACTGTTCCCAGCGTGGCTTGATGAATTCGACCGGCGCATCTTTCGGCATCGACCGGGCGTTGGCCGCATTCATTGCCTTGATCGTGTCGATACCGTCCAGCACCCTTTGCGCGACTGGTGCCGCCTTGAACGCGAACGCTTCCAGCAGTCGCGGCGTATAGCGCCGCATCTGGCTATAACCCTCCTCGATGAGATGAAGATGATCGAACGATTCCGGCTGCGCCAGCTTTTCCGCTTCCGTAATGCTTTGCGTGAAGGTCTCCCAGGGGATGACCGCTTCGATTGCGGTAAACGGATCGGTGCCGGTCTTGCGCGCATCAATCAGCGCATGGCCTACACGCGAATATAGCCGCACCTTGTCGTTGATTGCCTTGCCTTTGTTGTGGAAAGATTCAGCATGCTTGCGTTTCGCATCGGAGAACATCTTGCCGATGATCCTATCGTTCAAATCCAGTATCTGGTCGATGACGGTAGCCTGGGTATCGATCAGCATTGCCGTCAGCGTTGCATGTCGTCGCGTTGCTTCCAGATCGCGCAGGTGCTGAATGCTCATCTGTGCGCCTTCGCGGGCCAGTTGTGTCAGACGGCCCTGATGCACCATTTTTTCAAGGCCGACCGGCAGGCCGACCTCCCGAATGGCATCAAGGCGGTCAAGATGCAGCAGGATGCGCCTTGCCTTCGCCTCACCCGGCGGCTGGCGCAGCCATGTCAACACGATGGTGCGCACGTCTTCGCGTGGCGTGAGCAGCTTGTCCAGTTGTTTGCGGTGCGCGGCATCCAATCCATCGGTCAAGCGCCGGTAGAACAGGCGAGTTCCGCGCGCCAATGCTTCCGCGCATAACCGGTCGATGACTCCTGCGGGCGGCAAAATGATGTGATGCTTGCGTAATATCTCGATCAACTGCTGGGCGATGTTGCTGGCGCGCATCTATGAAGCACTGCCGCTGGTCTGCCCGCTGTGCCAGTCGCCGATGCGCATCATCGCTTTCATCACCGAGGACAGTTCGGTGCGGAAAATCTTGGACCACATCGGCGAATCGGCGCTGCCGCCGAGAATAGCTCCCGCGCGTGGCCCTCCGCTGTGGGGGGCGGCAATGGCTGCGGAACAGGCGGGCAACGACCCACAATGGGATATGTCGGCACAGCCTATACCGGAGTTCGAGTTCGATCAGCGCATCGCCTGGTGACGATTTTTTGCTCACCTTGGGCAGGCTTGTGCGCCGGGTTTGGCGTGTGCAGGTTTTTGGCGTTGGCGAGATAAATTCTTTCCATGGGAACGGGCGAGGTGAGAAATCTGTCATGGTTCTGACGATGAAAATCAGATTGGCGGGGGCGCATACAGAAGTTTTGTTTGACTTGTGTGGTTGAATTTCCTATCCTTTCGCCCACCCTTACGCCTCATGGGAGCGTGGCACAAACGAGAACACGAACGGACTGATCCGGCAGTACTTCCCCAAGAACCGGGACTTCACCACCATTACGCAACAGGAGATCGACACAGCGATGGAAAGATTGAACAG
>JANXXH010000010.1 GCA_025350705.1 Gallionella sp. | reverse complement strand
CAAGGGCACGAGAACCTCTTCGAGGTAACCAACGGGCATTGCGCTGCATGTGCCACATTTTACTCACCACATTGCTGGAACTATAAATATAAAGTGCAAGAATTATGACGGATGAAATAAAGTTGCCGCTGACTTCTACGGATGTATCAGAAGAATTGCTGATGCAATTGCGTGAAGCCGCACCTCAGATTTTTAGCGAAGGCCGCATTGATTTTACCAAGCTGCAAGCGGCGCTCGGCGAGCATGTTGAGACCAATCCAGAGCGTTACGGCCTCACTTGGGCAGGCAAACGCGATGCTTTTCGCAACGTTCAAGTGCCGAGTGTCGCCACACTGCGCCCGCAGCCGCAGGAGAGCGTCAACTGGGGCAGTACCGAAAATCTCATCATCGAAGGCGATAACCTCGAAGTGCTCAAACTGTTGCAGAAGCCTTACCACGGCAAAGTCAAGATGATCTACATCGACCCGCCCTACAACACCGGCAACGAATTCATCTACCCCGACAACTATCGCGAAGGGCTGGACGAATATCTGCGCTACACCGGGCAGTTAGGCGAGGATGGCACCGCTACGCTGACCAGTATGATAGAAGTGGATAACAGCATCTACGATGTCGTGCTATATGAGTCGGAAGTCGAACGCGCTTTCGCCGAAGCCATGAGCACACGCGAGGACATCAAACTTTTTATCAAATTGCCGGGCTGGTTCAAGATCGAAACACCTATCGGCACCTATAACCCGGATTGGGCTATCGTCAGGGAAGCTGACAGCAAGGTATATCTGGTTCGCGAAACAAAATCTACCAAGGATCAATTAAAACTGCGCGGCTCGGAGTGGGCAAAGATTCAATGCGGCAAAGCTCACTTCGATACGCTGGGCGTGGATTTCGCGCATATCGTTAGCGCGAGTGAAATTGGTTAAGGGGCGGCAGTGACCGATCAAGCCGTTAAGCAGGCCTTGCGCAAATCCATCATCGCGTTGCGCGAGCAGCTCTCACCTGACACCCGCGCCGCGCACAGCGCGGTCATCACCGAACGGCTGCTACAACTGCCCGAGTATCAGCAAGCCAATGCCGTGCTGGGCTACATGAATTTCGGCGCGGAATTCGCCAGCGAACTCTGGATACAACAGGTGTTGGCGGATGGAAAAAAATTAGCCTTGCCGCGCGTGAACCGCCATACCAACCAGCTTGATCTCTATTGGGTGGATGATCTGGAGAACCAGTTGGAATCGGGCTTGTGGGGGATACGCGAGCCGGTAGTCGAACGTTGCGAGCGGCTAAGCACGCTAAATGAGGTAGAATTCGCACTTTTACCGGGGGTGGCATTTACCCGGGATGGGGCACGGCTGGGCTATGGTGGCGGTTTTTATGACAAACTGCTTGCACATATGACGCATCAACCCACGTTGGTCGCCGCGGCCTTTGCGCTGCAGATCGTCGAGCAAATTCCCCAGGAAGCGACGGATGTAAAAGTCGAATGGATTATCACCGAGCAGGAAACAATCGCTTGTTCGGAATAAGAGAAATCAAAAAATTACGTTGCAATAAGTGAGAGAACGCAAAGATGGCATCAATACCCGATTACGACCCGCAAGAAACCCAGGAGTGGCTGGATGCCCTCCAGTCTGTATTGGAAAACGAAGGCGCGGAACGCGCCCGTTTTCTGCTCGGGCAATTGCTCGACAAAGCGCGCGATTCCGGTGCCGGTATGCCATTCAGCGCGACCACACCGTATCGCAACACGATACCGGCGGACGAGGAGCAGCGTTCCACCGGCAACCAGGATCTGGAACACCGTATCCGCGGCTTGATGCGCTGGAATGCGATGGCGCTGGTGTTGAATGCCAATCGTGATTCGTCCGAGCTGGGCGGGCATATTGCCAGCTTTGCCTCCGCTGCCACGTTGTATGACGTGGCCTTCAATCATTTCTTCCACGGCAAGACCGACACGCATGGCGGCGATCTGGTGTATTTCCAGGGACACTCGTCGCCCGGCGTCTATGCACGCGCCTTCCTCGAAGGACGCATCAGCGAAGAGCAGATGTACAAGTTCCGCCAGGAATCGGATGGCAAAGGCCTGTCTTCATACCCCCATCCCTGGCTGATGCCGGACTTCTGGCAATTCCCCACCGTGTCGATGGGTCTCGGCCCGCTGATGGCGATCTACCAGGCGCGTTTCATGCGCTATCTGGAACATCGCGGCATGGCTCAGACCGCCGGACGCAAGGTGTGGGCATACCTGGGCGACGGGGAGACGGACGAGCCGGAATCGCTGGGCGCAGTCTCGATGGCCGGGCGCGAGAAACTCGACAACCTGATCTTCGTCATCAACTGCAATCTGCAGCGCCTCGACGGCCCGGTGCGCGGCAATGGCAAGATCATCCAGGAATTGGAAGGCGTATTCCGCGGCGCGGGCTGGAATGTCATCAAGGTGATATGGGGCGACCAGTGGGATCGTCTGCTCGCCAAGGACAAGCACGGCCTGCTGCAAAAGCGTATGCAGGAAGTGGTGGACGGCGAATATCAGACTTACAAATCCAGGGATGGTGCGTACGTGCGCGAGCATTTCTTCGGCAAATATCCGGAGCTGCTGGAAATGGTCGCCGATATGTCCGATAACGAAGTGTGGCGCTTGAATCGCGGCGGACATGACTCGCACAAGGTGTTCGCCGCTTATGCGGCTGCCGCCCGGCATACCGGCCAGCCGACCGTGATCCTCGCCAAGACCGTGAAGGGCTATGGCATGGGCGAAGCGGGCGAAGGCCAGAATATCACCCACCAGCAAAAGAAAATGACTGGTGAAGTGTTGCTCAAATTCCGCGATCGTTTCAACATTCCGCTGACCGACGAGCAAGTCGCCAGCCTGAATTTTTATCGTCCTGCCGATGATAGCCTGGAGATGAAATATCTCAAAGAGCGCAGCAAAGTCATGGGCGTGGTCCCGCAGCGCACACTGGTCAAAGAGCCGCTACAGATACCGGGTCTGGATGCGTTCGAAGCTTTGCTCAAGAGCACGGAAGATCGCGAGATATCCACCACGATGGCGTTCGTGCGCCTGCTCGGTATACTGGTC
>JANXXH010000155.1 GCA_025350705.1 Gallionella sp. | reverse complement strand
GGGCCATGCCCGCGAACAGTCGCATCGCGGGCATGGCCCGCTCCTACAAGAGCGCACTGCTGATCGACCAATTGGTTTTTCTAAATCATCCTTCCTTGCGCCGGCGTGTAGCAAAAGACTTGTATGGCTTGCGCTGCCCCGGACGTTTGAGGTCCTCTGCCGGTTTGGGTTTGGGTATCAGCAGATTTTTGCCTGTGCTATTTTTGGCGGCCTGATGTTCCGCAATGGCCGCAGCGATTTGTTCCACCGTCAACAGGATGATCGCGTGTTCGCCGTTGAGGTGGTAGTCGGCGAGATGCTCCTTGATGTCGTGGATGCGCTCCGGGGCTTTGGCTTTCTTGGCATGGACGGACAATATCTGCTGCGCATCCGGCGTCAGCGCGTAGCCGCCGTCCTGCGCGCAGATCAAGCCGTATTCGGAGAGCCGATAAAATGAATCGGATATTTTGGTTTCGGGCGGAATTACGCCTTGTGACAGTTCGGCCGCGGCGATGATCTCGACCAGCTTTGCCGGACGGCGCTTGGCAGCAAGCGAAAAGGCCAGCAACAGGATTGCATCAACATCGTGGACAGGATACATCGGATAACCTTTGAAAATCGAACATGAGCCTATGGGCCCGGGCGACAAACGCGCGGTGGTTCGGCGGGAGATGCGCTATTTTCGCACTTTATGCGGGTCGGCGTTGCTGAGAGTTGCACGCGTTGCCGAAAAATGTATTGATGACGTGCGGTCGGCTGGCTACTTGATCGCATTCAGGACGAGCAACTCACTTCGATCTGCCGCGCCCACTCCGGCGGCGTGGCGGCATAACTCTCCATCTCCGGTTGTCCGTCGAACGGTTTGCCGAGCAACTTCAGCAGCCGGTCGATTTCGGAAAAGTCGCGGTTCTTCTCAGCTTTCTCGATTGCGTTTTGCGCGAGGTAATTGCGCAGGATATATTTCGGATTGACCGCATCCATGCGCGCCTTGCGTTTGCTGTCTGGTTCTTGTTGCAGGCGCGCGCGATAGGATGCAACCCATGCATCGAATGCAGCGCGGTCGATGAATTGATCGCGCAGCGGATCGTTCGTTGCATCCGCCGACGAGTTGAAGTTTCCCAAGCTGCGAAACAGGTTGGTGTAATCGAGCTGGCTGGCGTGCATCATTTTCAGGAGCGACGCGAACAGTTGAATATCGTTTTGCATGACTTTGCTCAGCCCCAGTTTTGCGGCCATCGATTCTGCGTAATGTTGGTGATAAGCGGGAGCATAGCTATCCAGCACGGTATGGATATCTTCGGTTGGAATCAGCGGCGAGAGGGCTTGTGCGAAGCAGGCAAGATTCCATAATCCGATTTGCGGTTGCTGATCGTAAGCGTATCGCCCGCCGGGATCGGAGTGGTTGCAGATGTAGCCGGGGTCGTACGCTTCCATGAAACCGAACGGGCCATAGTCGAAGGTCAGCCCGAGTATCGACATGTTGTCGGTGTTCATCACGCCATGCGAGAAGCCGACGGCTTGCCACTGAGCCATCAGCTTTGCGGTGCGCTGGGTGACTTCATTCAGGAATAATTGGTACTTGTCGGCATCGTCAACAAGGTGGGGAAAGTGCCGTGCAATGACATAGTCGGCAAGCGTGGCGATGTGTTCGTGCTGGCCGCGATAATAAAATACTTCGAACGAGCCAAAGCGCACATGCGAAGGCGCTAGGCGGGTGAGCACGGCGGCGGTTTCGATGCGCTCGCGATAAACTTCTTCATCGCTGCCGACGATGCACAAGGCGCGGCTGGTGGGGATGCCCAAGCCATGCATGGCTTCCGAGCACAGGTATTCGCGGATGCTGGAGCGCAGCACGGCGCGGCCATCGCCCTGGCGCGAATAGGGTGTGATGCCGGAGCCTTTGAGCTGCACATCCCATAGTTCTCCGGCGCGGTTGCGTATCTCTCCGAGCAGGATCGCGCGCCCGTCGCCCAGTTGCGGGACGAACTGGCCGAACTGGTGTCCGGCATAGAGCATGGACAACGGTTCGGCGTTGGGCGGCAGGCGGTTGCCGCTGAAGTGTTCGGCGAAATCGGCGCGCGAGGATTCTGTGCTATCGAGGTCGATCAGGTCTGCGGCGTTCGCGTTGAAGCTGACCAGATAGGGAGCGGGCAGGGGAGTGGGATTCAGGCGGCTGTGGAAAGTGTCCGGCAGGCGAGCGAAAGTGTTTTCGAAATTAAGCTGGTGAAGTTTGTGCATGGTGGTATGGCGTAGCGCCAACGCAAAGATGTCGCTACGAACAGGCTGCAATCAAACGCAGCCGGTCGGCTTCGGCAGGCCGCCGTATTTTGTGATCGGTTTCATCGGGCCGGTCATCCACAGGTCGAAGACTTCCTTCTGGTCCTGTTCGATATACTTTACGAATTTGCGGATTGGCGGCACGGTGCCGAATTCTTCATAGAACTCTCTGGCCTTCATGATGTGCGCCCATTTCATTTCGTTCAGTTCATAGCCGTCGGCATCGGCCATCGCCTTTGCGATCTCCGGTGTCCAGTCGCTCATGCTCTCGAGATAGCCGTCTCCGTCGCGTGTCGGGATGATCATTTGCAATTCTCCTGAAGATTGAATGACGCCAAGTTTAATAAACCCGAGTTAAATAATCAAGTAATAATTTTATGCGACTGCGCAGCTACAATAGCGGACGTTTTTTTATTTCAGGAAAGCAACGTAACGGTGAATACAAAAATTAAAGTTCTGTTCGTCTGCATGGGCAATATCTGCCGCTCTCCCACGGCCGAGGCGGTGTTTCGCCACTATGTCGAGAATGCCGGATTGGTCGAACATATCTTGATCGATTCGGCGGGGACACATGATTACCACATCGGCGATCCGCCGGATTCACGCGCGCAGCGCACCGCACAGCAGCGCGGCTACGACATGAGCAAGTTGCGCGGCCGGCAAGTCGATGAGAGTGACTTCCTGAAATTCGATTATGTGCTGGCGATGGACAAGGCCAACCTCGCCATTCTGCAAAGCATCACTCCGCCGGACAGCGAAATTCAGCCGCGGTTGTTCCTCGAATATTCTCACCACTTCGCCGAGCGTGAAGTGCCTGATCCGTATTACGGCGGGGCGGATGGATTCGAGCGCGTGCTGGATATGGTAGAGGATGCAGCGCAGGGGTTGTTGGCGGAGATTCGGCAACAATACTTCGCGAGATAGCCTCATGAAATACAAAAGCCGCACGACTTTTATCGTGCGGCTTTATCTTTGCAAGCCGAATTTACCCCTGCGGATGCTGCGTCTCGACTTGCTCCAGCGGTTCATTCTCTACATACACCTCGCGCTGACGCTCGCGGCGGCGCGGGGCAGGTCTTTCCGCAGAGGCCGTGGTGACTTGCGCCACAGTGCTTAGCTTGACCGGATCAGTTTCGATTTGAATCAAGTCGTGGCCAACTGACATCATCGCTGCCGGGAAAGATGTCGCTACTGCCGGCAAGCTCGGTGCAACAATCGCAGGCAAGCTGGGAGTGATGACCGTCGGCATCGCGATGTATTCGCTAGGCTTCACATATCCATCCGGGTATGCAACATACTCCGTCGGCGTAACGACCTGCATTGCGGTCGTCCGATCAAAGGCTATCTCTATTGAGGGTTGTGCGGTAACAGGTGTGTCATGAACCGCCAACGCTGCGGCGCTCTGCGCTGCATTTTCGCGATGTTCACGTTCGCGGCGACCGCCACGACGACCACGACGACGAGCAGATTGAGGCGCGTTACCTGTTTCAGTTTGCTCTGCTGTCGCAACCTGATTTTCCAGAGCCGGTTTTTCTACTGTGCTCGCATGGGTGGATACAGCGCCGCCAGTAGGTGCCTTCTTTGGCAGATTTTGTTGCTGCCCTTCACGTGGCGGACGTGGTTGCTTGGGTGGGCGCGGCTCACGCGTCTCTTGAGGTTTGGCTTCAGCTTGGTCGTAGGCCAGTTTATCCTGAGCTTGTCGAAGGGCCGGCTTGTTGCGAGGTTCGTTGCGGTCACGATTACCACCGCCTTCGCCACGTCCTCGACGCTTGCCGCCGCCTTCAGGACGCTCACCGCGTTCCGGACGTTGGTTGCCCCGTGGCCTTGCGATAGCCGGTTTGGTTTTGGCTTGCTCTTCTTCGTTCGACGATTTGAACCAGGAGAATAATTTGCCGAAGAACGAAGGCTTGGCTGCTTCAGCCTCAGCCTTCATTGGTGCGGGCTGCATCGGTGTGACGCCTTGCACCACGGCTTGCGCACGCGTGGCTTTTTGCTGCTCTTGTGCGGCGGTCAGCGGATTTTCTTCGGCTGGTTTTTCCACCAGCTTGTAGCTGGCCTGCAACACATCGCTGGTCATGTCATCCTGACGCAGGCGGTTGATGCTGTAGTTGGGCGTTTCCAGATGCGGATTCGGTATCAGCGTGACGCCCACCTTCAGGCGCGACTCGATGCGGAATATGTCAGCGCGCTTCTCGTTCAACAGGAACGTTGCGACATCGACCGGCACTTGCACGTGTATCGCCGCGCTGCTTTCCTTCATGGCTTCTTCCTGGATGATGCGCAGGATATGCAAGGCGGAAGATTCGATGCCGCGGATGTGGCCGATGCCGCTGCAACGCGGGCACGGCATGTAGTTGCCTTCACCCAGGCTGGGGGCCAAACGCTGGCGCGACAGCTCGAGCAAACCGAAACGTGAGATCTTTGCGGTCTGCACGCGCGCGCGGTCGTAGCGCAACGAGTCGCGCAAACGGTCTTCCACATCGCGCTGGTTGCGATTGCTTTCCATGTCGATGAAGTCGATCACGATCAATCCGCCCAGGTCGCGCAGGCGCAGTTGGCGGGCGATCTCTTCCGCAGCCTCGAGGTTGGTGTTGAACGCGGTGGCCTCGATGTCCGATCCTTTGGTGGCACGCGCCGAGTTGATGTCGATCGCGGTCAGCGCCTCGGTATGGTCGATCACGATCACGCCGCCGGAGGGCAGACGCACTTCGCGCGCGTGCGCGGATTCGATCTGGTGCTCGATCTGGAAACGCGAGAACAGCGGCACGTCGTCCACATAACGCTTGATGCGGTTCACGTTGCCCGGCATCACCGTGCTCATGAACGCCAACGCCTGCTGGTAGACGTCTTCAGTGTCGATCAGGATTTCGCTGATCTCGGGGTTGAAGTAATCGCGGATCGCGCGGACCACCAGACTGCTTTCCAGATAGATCAGCGACGGGGCTTTTTCGGATTTCGCCGCGCCTTCGATCGCGTCCCACAATTGCTTGAGGTAGTCCAGATCCCACTGCAACTCTTCTTCGTTGCGTCCGATACCGGCAGTGCGCGCGATGATACTCATGCCCTGCGGCACGTCGACTTGCCCCAGCACCTGGCGCAACTCGTCGCGTTCCTCGCCCTCGATGCGGCGCGATACGCCACCGCCGCTCGGATTGTTCGGCATCAATACGATGTAGCGTCCGGCCAGACTGATGTAGGTGGTCAGTGCCGCGCCTTTGTTGCCGCGCTCGTCTTTTTCCACCTGCACCAGCAATTCCTGACCTTCGCGCAAGGCTTCCTTGATCGATGGGCGGTTGCCGCTGCCGGGTTGGTAAAACTGGGGAGCGACTTCTTTGAAGGGCAGGAAGCCGTGCCGGCTGCCGCCATATTCGACGAAACAGGCTTCGAGGCTGGGCTCAAGGCGGGTGATGACAGCTTTGTAGATGTTGCTCTTGCGTTGCTCTTTGCCGGCGGTTTCAATGTCGAGGTCGATCAGTTTTTGACCATCAACAATGGCGACACGGAGTTCTTCCGGTTGTGTCGCATTGAATAACATGCGTTTCATTATATTGTCTCCCGCGCTCTGACACGGGCGAGACCAAGCTATACGCGGTTAGGCGTAAGAGAGGAGCAATCGCGCAAAAATTTTTGTATTGTGCAAACGGTTGGTCAAATTAGTTCTCTATCGGTAGCAGGTCTTAAAAAATTGTACTCTGGGACTTCTGTATCAGTGGCTGCGGGTGATGCATCCGTTTCGCCGACTGTGTCAAAAAGTCCCTTGGGGGTGAGGCAGCAATAATATTGGCTGCTTCACGGAAATCCACGGGTGCTTTGAGCGCATAAATCAATTACTATCACTGCTGGTACCGGTGAGTGATATTAACCGGGCTGCGGCTGGAAGGGTGGCGGCGCGAGGCGCCGTCGCTTGTGCCAAAATTTTCCTTGGCGGGGAATAAATTCCCAAACTTACCCAAATCCAAAACGCGCGAGTGGCGAAGTATAAACAAAATGAATGGTTTAAGCAAAGACTCTGTCAGTTTTGTGGAAATCGACGAAAGCGGCGAGTCGCAGCGCATCGACAATTTTCTGTTCAAATACCTGAAAGGCGTGCCCAAGAGCCATGTCTACCGCATCCTGCGCGGCGAAGTGCGGGTCAACAAAAAGCGCATCGACCAGACCTACCGTTTGAAACTGGGCGACCTGCTGCGCATCCCGCCGATCCGGGTCGCTGAAAAGCACGAGATCGAAGAGACGCATATCCCGGCGGTCGAATTCCCGATCTTGTATGAGGACGATGCGATACTGGCGGTGAACAAACCCGCCGGTGTCGCGGTGCATGGCGGCAGCGGAGTCAGCTTCGGCGTCATCGAGCAAATGCGCCGTGCGCGCCCGCAAGCCAAATTTTTAGAACTGGTGCACAGGCTGGATCGCGAAACTTCGGGTGTGCTGCTACTGGCAAAGAAGCGTTCCGCGCTGACCGCGATGCACGAGATCATGCGCGAGGGCAACAGCGACAAAAGATATTTTGCGCTGGTACTGGGGCAATGGAAGAACGCCAAGCAGCACGTCAAATTGCCGCTGCATAAATTCGACACACCGCAAGGAGAGAAGCGCGTGATGGTGCGCGAAGATGGGCAAGCCTCGCATACCATCTTCGCTTTGCAAAAAAGTTGGCCGGAGTTTTCGTTATTGGAAGCGCAACTCAAGACCGGACGCACCCACCAGATACGCGTGCATCTCTCGCACCTCGGCTTCCCGATCGCCGGCGACGATAAGTATGGCGATTTCGCGCGCAACAAGGTGTTGATGAAACAGGGATTGAAGCGGATGTTTTTGCATGCCTACAGCATTGCGTTTGCGCATCCGTTGACGGGGGAGCCTATGAGGGTGGTGGCGCCATTGGCTAAGGAGTTGGAGGGGTTTATTGCGAGGTTGGATGCGGGAGCATCTGCAACTAAATAATCTATTTGCTTCGTCATCTCCGCGAAGGCTTTGTCATTCCCGCGAAGGCGGGAATCCAGTTTTGTAGGAGCGGGCCATGCCCGCGAAACCAACTTTAAATTCAAAATCAACACCGTCGGGGGTAGCCCGACAGCTAGTCACTTTTTCTTGCTTCGCCAAAGAAAAAGTAACCAAAAAGAAGGCGACCCCGGTTTGCCGCCCCTGCGGGGTACCCTCGATCAGACGCAAACGAGCGGGGCTGCGCAACTCGCACGATCCGCTACGCGGCCACGTGCTCAAACAGTGCTCGCCCAACCCCACCGCTCGTTCGCATCTGATCGAGGCGGCGCACAGGGGAGGAAAAGCTGAAACCCAAAACCCAAAATCTTAAAATCGTAGGGTGGGCACATTGTGCCCACCCTACCGGGCTGCCTTTATCCACCCGTTTACTCCGGCCATCCTTCTTTCAAACCGAACAAACTAGATAAGCTGCTCCCTTCAGTCCACTTCATTTTTTCACCATCTAGCGCAGCATGGGGAAAAGTTTTAAGAATTTCTGGCAAGGCAAACGATGTCCAAGGATTAAAATAAACTGTTTGCCGTCTAGTACCAACCGTGTACGGTGTCAAATCATTAAAAATCCACAGGCCGCTAACTCTTTTATATTGTGGCCCAGACTTCCCATACCATGCACCATTAGGCGCTCTTTCGAACCTAGGTTCTTTTTCAGGTTGTCCAACGGAAAAAATAAACTGCTCTTGTCCAAACAGGGCTTGCATTTCATCTATTCTATCCAGATGAAAAGAATCTAAATTTACAGCAATGAGCAACGGCTTATTCAGATCACCATATTTTGATCCCTTGTACTTGATGGCGTTTCTGATTGGCGTCCATGAATCAATAATTCCTCCACCACCATCAACCATTCCAACCAATGTTTTAGCTTTACCCCTGCGTTCAGGCTTTAGTGGAATTGGTCTAAATGTTACAAGCCATCCATCATGTTTCCAGTTATATACTGGTGTAGCATCAAAACCTGCCTTTTCAATGGCAACGATTACTTCATCAGGATCAAGTGAATCAAGCCAACCAAGAAGATCATGAAGCAATTTTTTTCCGCTGGGCGGGGTGGTGGGGTTGCCTTCATCACTAATATCCAACATGAAATTATTATGCGGATTTTTAGCTAGGGTATCCATCACGATTCCCTTCATAGCTTCAGAAGCAGTATTTTTTTCATTTACCTGAGAGGCTAAAACTGCCTCAAGATAAAATTGTTCATCGCTAGGAGTGGTTACCAGAAAATCTGGCCTAGATTTTGATCCGTTCTCTAACTCTGGGTGTGGGATCAATGTGCATCCAAGACGAATCAATACTTTATGCAATATCAGTTCGAATATTGCTGACTTGAAATGAGTATCATCGCCAGACTTTATTCTTGCAGTAATCTCATTCAATTCATCTTGCGGATAAGAGCTAACTATTGATTCAACGAATTCACGGACTTGAAGTATTTCAGGTCTCGCAGACCTGTTCAGGAATTCAAAGTCACTTTCCTGATTTCTCTTGGGACTATCATCATCCCTTTCATATAAGTCAAATATCATGCAATCAATGTACCGGAGCTAGTTTGTTTTGACTATTAAATTCAGCAGGGTGGGCAACTTGTTGCCCACCCGATTTTAAGGTTTTTGGTTACCGCTTTTCATCCCCTGTGCGCCGCCGAGTAGCGGAGACTGGTCAGGGGATGTCGGCGAGGACTGTCTGAGCACGCAGTGCGAGTTCCGCAGCCGTCTGACCAGTCGAGCAACGCAGGGTACCCCGCAGGGGCGGCAAACCGGGGACGGCTTCTTTGGGTTACCTTTCTTGCCAAGACAAGAAAGGTAACTTGCTGCCGGTCAACCACCGGCGGTTTCGATTTTGACTAGATTCCGGCCTGCGCCGGAATGACGCTCTTTGACAGGGCGAACGGAGAAGAAGGAAACTTAACCCCTGTTTGCCAACTGCTTCTTGGTCAGCGGCTTCTTGCCCTTGTGGCGCGGTGCTTTCCTGATTTCTGGCAGGTGCGCCTCGGGGTTGGGCTGATACACCACCAGTATCTTGCCGATGTGCTGCACCGGCGCGGCGTTCAGCGTTTCGCAGATC
>JANXXH010000153.1 GCA_025350705.1 Gallionella sp. | reverse complement strand
CCTCGTAGTCGTTGAAGTCGTGCGCGGGAGTGATCTTGACGCAGCCGCTGCCGAAGGCCGGATCGACATACGTGTCGGCGATGATCGGCACTTCGCGCCCCGTCAGCGGCAGGCGCAGACGGCGTCCCACCCAGGAGCGGTAGCGCTCGTCCTCCGGATGGACGGCCACCGCCGTGTCGCCCAGCATCGTCTCAGGCCGCGTGGTCGCAACCACAAGCGATCCGCTGCCGTCGGCGAGCGGATAGCGAAGATGCCAGAGGCTGCCCTGCTCTTCGTGCGCGGCCACCTCCAGATCCGACAACGCCGTTTTGAGCGCCGGATCCCAGTTCACCAGGCGCTTGCCGCGGTAGATCAGGCCTTCGCGGTACAGCCGCACGAACACCGCGGTCACCGCGCTCGAAAGCTGCGGATCCATGGTGAATCGATCCCTGCTCCAGTCCACGGAGGCGCCCAGCCGCCGCAACTGGTTGGATATCAATCCGCCTGACTGGGCCTTCCAGCTCCAGACGCGTTCGATGAAGGCGTCCCGGCCCAGATCAAGCCGGGTCTTGCCCTCGGCATTCAACTGACGCTCCACCACCATTTGCGTGGCGATGCCTGCATGGTCGGTGCCCGGCTGCCACAGCGTGTCGTGGCCGCGCATGCGGTGATAGCGCGTCAGCGCATCCATCAGTGTCTGGTTGAAACCGTGCCCCATGTGCAGCGTGCCGGTCACATTAGGCGGCGGCAACTGGATGCAGAAATTTTCTTTCTTGGAGGTATCTAGTCCGGCCTTGAAGTAGCCGGATACTTCCCATTTTGGATACCAGCGCGCTTCGATGTCTTTCGGTTCAAAACTTTTTGCGAGTTCCATGTTTTTCTTGATTTTTCTAGGGTGCGTTGCAATTCAAAGCATGTCCTGAGTCTTTGCGATGTGCTCATAACCAGCGACTTGGCTATCGTATTTCGGGTGCCCGGCCAAAAGCGCTTCGGCTGATAGCTTAGTCGAATGGCTAGTAGTTTCATCAAGACTGGCCAAGCGGAAGGGCGCGATTATATCAAATACGATGCAGGGAACGATGAATTAACCTGGCACGAAATACTTGGCAGGATTTGTTGATTAGCGTGAATTGAGATGTGTGTCCAGCGCATTGCGCAGCAGTTCGGGCAATTCCTCTTTGAGTTCTATGATGGCTTGATCGATGGCTATCCGCTGCACCTGTTCGAGATAGAGAGCTAGCTTTTGCGATAACAGGGTTTCAATGTGTTTCTCGAGTTTGTGCAGGAGTTGCTGTTTTTCCGCTGCGCTTAGTGCGGGTGGCGAGTGGGGGGCTGTTTCAGCAACAATCTCGGTAAGTACCGGTAAACTGTTCAGCGTCGTTTCGTCTGTCATCAATGCCGATGAAGGCGGAGTGTCAGGCGTATCATAGTCAGGTTTTTTGCCAGACTGTTTGCCGATTTTTTTGAATAGGGTCATGTATTTCAAGTCCTGGAAGAATCGCCATGAGACAAATCGATATGGCGAAGCGCATAGCCGCGATCCTTGTAAAACTTGTAACGCTCTCGCCCCATACGGCTGTCCTCCGCATCGTCGCTGATTATCTCGATGACACGCTCGAAGCGGCTGAAGAAGGGCACGCATTCGTTGTGCAGGCTGATCAATAGATCGTAATGCGGAAATTTCTCGCCACCATGATTCAATACAACCGGCATCTGCTCGGCTTCTTCGGCATCGCTGTGGCAGTGCGGGATAAAAGCGGTGGCGGGATAATGCCACAGCAATCTATTCAGCGCATCGCAGGTGGATGCGTCCGGCAAACTGATGGCTGTGCGCACGCCCTTCTGCATCGCCTTGTGGCTCAACTGGCAAGCGGTGCGAAGCTTGTCTTTCGAGCCGGTGTAGAAATCGACTTTGGTCATTATTTTTGCGCGCGATTAATCAGGTACTGGGTGAGTAAGGGAACAGGGCGGCCTGTTGCGCCCTTTTCCTTGCCGGATTTCCAAGCGGTGCCGGCGATATCCAGATGTGCCCAGCGATATTCTTTAGTGAAGCGCGCCAGGAAGCAGGCTGCGGTGATGGTTCCGCCCGCGCGTCCGCCGATGTTCTGCATGTCGGCGAAGTTGCTGTCCAGCAGCGGCTGGTAGTCATCCCACAGCGGTAGTTGCCAGACGCGGTCATGCGATTGTTCGCCCGCCACCAGCAATTCCTTGGCGAGTTTATCCTCATTGCTGAACATGCCGCTGGCGACATGCCCTAATGCGATCACGCATGCGCCGGTGAGTGTGGCGATGTCGATCACGGTGTCGGGATCGAATTTCTTCGAGTAGGTGAGCGCGTCGCACAGGATCAGGCGGCCTTCGGCGTCGGTGTTGAGGATCTCGATGGTTTGGCCGGACATCGAAGTGACGATGTCGCCGGGCTTGATGGCTTTGCCAGAGGGCAGGTTCTCGCAGGTTGGTATCACGCCGACCACATTGAGTTTTAATCCCATTTCGGCGATGGCCTGTATTGTGCCGAGTACGCTGGCCGCGCCGCACATATCGTATTTCATCTCGTCCATCTCGGCACCAGGCTTGAGCGAGATGCCGCCGCTATCGAAGGTGATGCCCTTGCCGACCAGTACGATGGGTTTGTGTTTTTTATCGGTGCCGTGATATTCCAGCGTGATGAGCTTGGCAGGTTGCTCGCTGCCTTGTGTGACAGAGAGGAAGGAACCCATGCCCAGCTTTTTCATGTCTTGCTCTTCCAGCACGGTGGTTTTGATCGACTTGTGTGCCTTGCCGAGTGACAGCGCTTTGGTGGCGAGATAGGTCGGGGTACAGACGTTGCCCGGCAGGTTGCCCAGCGTCTTGGCGAGATCCATGCCATGTGCGATTGAGGCGGCCTGGTCGAGCGCGTTCTTCAAAGCCGCAGCCGGTTTATCCAGTGTGGCAAAGTTGATGTTCTTCAGCGTTGCGGCTTTGGCGGGTTTGCTCTTCATGCTGTCTGCACGATAGGCGCTCTCGGCTGCGGAAAACACCGCTTGCTTGATTACCCATGCAGCATCTTTTCCGACACCCTCATCAATGATGTACAGCGTGGCGTCCTTGGCAGGCGTGGCACTCAAGGCGCTGAACGTGGCGCGCAAAATCTCTACGCTGGTCTTGTTGGTCAATTCACTGGCTTTGCCCAAGCCGAGCAGCAACACGCGCTCGGCTGCGATGCCGGGAAGTTTGTGTAGTAACAGGGTGGTGGAAGATTTTCCGCTCATGTCGCCACGCGCAATAATTTCGCTGAGGGCATGCTTCGCTGCTTTGTCGAGCGCCTGCGCAGAAGGGGATAGCTTGCCGCCTTCGTATACGCCCACGACTATGCAGCCACTGCGTTGTTTTTCCGGATTGCTTTGTTTTATGCTAAATTCCACACGGTACTCCTTAAAAGACTTAAAACCTACGTTTCGATGCCCGATTATCCGCAAACTCACAGCATAAAGTCAAAGCCATTGCACAATGGGATTTTCCATCGTACTTTGGTGAGTGAATTTACTGGTAATGGATTGCTGGTATTAGCGGTGTTGTTCGGCATTATAGTAGTCAGCCAGTTGATACGTTTGTTAAGCGAGGCAGTCAGCGGTGTAATAGCAGTAGATGGAGTGCTGGCATTGCTGGGGTTCAGTGCGATGAATTATCTGCCGGTATTGTTTTCTATCAGTTTGTTCATCTCAATTTTGCTGACTTTATCGCGCGGTTATCGTGACAGTGAAATGGTGGTGTGGTTTAGTTCTGGTGTCGGATTGACGCGATGGATCCGTCCGGTCTTATGGTATGCATTGCCGGTGGTGTGTTTGATTGCGCTGCTTAGTTTGGTGTTGACGCCATGGGCACTGCGTAAGGCCGATGAGTTCAGGAGCAAATTGGAAAGTCGTGATGATGTTACGTCTGCTACACCGGGCATGTTTCGCGAATCCAAACAGGCGGACCGGGTGTATTTTATTGATAACGTCGATAGGGGATCCAATCGCGTTGGCAACATTTTTGTGCAATCCGAGCAGAATGGAAAACTCGGTACGATGGTAGCGAGGCAAGGCTTGCAGGAAACCTGGGCTAATGGGGATCGTTTTTTGGTGCTATTGAATGGTACGCGTTATGAAGGCACGCCGGGCAAGCGCGATTACCGCATTGTGGAATTTGAACGCTATGCGATGCGCATTGATTCGGTGCCTATCAAGCAGTCGGAACCTCAGTTGCGCACCATGCCGACGCTGGAATTGTGGCGCAACCGCACAGCGCAGAACATCTCTGAACTGGAATGGCGAATAGGGTTGCCAATCAGCGCAGCGATTCTTGCCTTGTTGGCGATTCCATTGGGCTATGTTAATCCGCGTGCCGGACGTTCACTCAATCTGATTTTGGCGATTGTGCTGTACATGCTTTATAACAATATGATCAGCGTCACGAATGCCTGGGTAGGTCAAGGCAAGCTTTCGCCCGGTATTGGTTTATGGGGTATACATGCGGTGATGCTGGTGGTAACCGTGTTGATGTTTTATCGACGCATGACATTGTTCTCGCTACGTAGGGCAGTTAAAAAATGAACTTGATGACGCGCTATCTCGGTCGTGAAATTTATTTCAGCATTGGGTTGGTATTTCTTGCGCTGATCATGTTGTTCGCCTTTCTCGATTTGATCCATGAGTTGAATGTGATGGGGCAAGGGCAGTATCACTTGGGTTATGTGTTGCTGTTCGTGATACTGACTATTCCAGGCCATGTCTATGAACTATTTCCTGTGGCTGTACTGATTGGTACCATTGTTGCGTTGGTACAAATGGCAGCCAGTTCGGAGTTGACAGTTTTTCGCTCTTCCGGAGCATCGCTTTGGCAGATGGTCGGTGCGCTGTTCAAGATAGCTTTGCCACTGGTGGTATTGTGTTTTTTTTTCGGCGAATTGCTCGCACCGCCGAGTGAGCGGATGGCGCAGCAATTACGTTTGAAGTCGCAGAACATGCAAATCTCGTTGAAGGAATTTCGTTCCGGCGTGTGGGTCAAGGACGTGCATAGCTTCGTGAATGTGAAGAATGTGATGCCGGACACCAGTTTGTCGAACATCGATATTTACCAATTCGATGACACCTACCACTTGCAGTCGATTACCAATGCCAAACGGGCAAGTTTCATCGATGAAGGGAATTGGCAGCTTGAAGATGTATTGGAGACGCACTTCAGCAAAGAGGGTACGAACATCAGTGTTCAGCCGCTTCAGGAGTGGCGCTCGGCATTGAACCCTGGCATTTTCACAGTACTACTGGTGGTACCGGAACAGATGTCGGCGTGGAGTCTCTATCAATATGCAGAACACTTGCGCGACAACCGCCAAAAGAGCGCACGTTATGAAATCGCAATGTGGAATAAGCTGGTTTATCCGCTTGCCTTGGTGGTGATGATGATGTTGGCGCTGCCTTTTGCGTCTTACCAGCGGCGTGCGGGTGGAGTCGGTGCGATGATATTGATGGGTATTGTGCTTGGTTTGGTGTTTCACTTTGCCGGGCGGTTATTTGCCAGTTTGGGTGCGATCAACGATTGGCAGCCCTTCATGAGTGCCACAGCAATGGTTGGATTGTTTTTGCTGCTTGCGATGGGGATGTTATGGTGGACGGAAAGACGTTAAATTATTTTTGATCGATTACCGACGCAGTAGGAATGCCGCTGGCTTGCTGCTGTGTTTTTTTTGCTTGCTCCTCCATAACCATTTGTTTTACTTGCTCGCGTTTTTCTGTCGGCACCTTCTTAAAGGCGCGATATTTTTTACGGGCGGCCTCGCGCTGTTCGGGGGTAAGTTTGCTCCATTTTTCCAGGCGGTCATGGTAGCGTTGTTTTTTTTCGGGTGTCAGCTGTGAATAGTGTTTGGCTGTTTCCAGAAGGCGAAGCCGTTGTTTTTCCGGTAATGTGTCCCACTGTTGAACCAAAGGAGCCAAGGCTTCTCGTTGCTCCGGGGTAAGCGCACGCCAAGACTCCGCGCTTGCACTGGCGCTAACCAGGCACAGCAGCAGAAATACGGCAATTACAGAACTACGCATTGATTCAAGGTACGTGAAGAACTAATCAACGAAAACCTCAATTGGCAAATCGTCGGTCAGGATTGCCACATCAAGTTCGCTGAGTTGCTGTTCCTGGACGTGATGCCAAAAACTTGTTCCGACAATGAGCATAGCCACAAAAAGCCCGGCGACTACCCATTGCTGAGCCGAGTCTGGTATCAGGCTGTGTGTCTGGCGGCCTGTGCTAAGCTCGAAAACTGGCGCGCGTACAGATTGCTTTTTCAGTGCGTTCTGGCGCGCGGCGACTAACGCGGATAAAGTGTCAGCATCCAATTGCCGAGTGCTTTGTGTCAGCAACTGGGCGATCTTGCCAGGATTTAATTTGGTAATCATGATAATTCAATGCCCTTTAGTTTAAGTGCCGCAGTGAGCGAGTGAACCGCGCGCGAACAGTGGGTTTTTACACTGCCCTCGCTGCAACCCATCGCTACAGCCGTCTCGTTTGTATCAAGTTCTTCCCAGTAACGCAGCAAGAAGGCTTCGCGTTGACGTGCCGGAAGGTTGCTCAGTGCTTGCTCGATAATGGCGATGAGTTGTTTTTGTTGTAAAGATTCATCGGGAGCCGCTGGAGTGGATTGATTTTCTTTGTCTTCCAGCACATCCAGTGGGTCGAAATCTTCCTCCTCGTGCTTGGATTGCATGCCGGAAAATAGTGTCACCCAGGCGGTTCGGACCTTCTGTCTGCGATAATAATCGCGTATGGTGTTTTGCAGGATGCGCTGGAACAACATCGGCAGTTCCTCGGCTTGCTTGTCGCCGTATTTCTCTGCCAGCTTAAGCATCGCATCCTGAACGATGTCCAGCGCGGCGTGATCGTCGCGCACAGCAAAAACCGCATGTTTGAATGCGCGACGTTCAACACTGCTAAGAAATTGGCTTAATTCCGCGGAAGTACTCAGTGCTATCCCCTTTGCTAGAGCACCCATGGTAGCAAATTGTTACCCAAACCGCTTGAAACCATGTCGATAGCACGGCAAAAGTTGACCAAAACGCTGCTAACCATTATCTTACGCGGTTCTATTCAGATTTTAATAAGGTGTTTGTGATGGAGTTGACCGGTGCGGAAATTGCTATCCGCTGTTTGCAGGAAGAAGGGGTCGAATACATATTCGGATACCCCGGCGGGGCAGTGTTGCATATTTATGACGCGCTGTTTCAGCAAGACAAGGTCAAGCACATCCTTGTGCGACATGAACAGGCAGCAGTGCATGCTGCGGATGGCTACGCGCGTTCTTCGGAGAATGTGGGTGTGGCATTGGTCACCTCTGGTCCAGGCATCACCAATGCGGTCACCGGAATCGCTACAGCCTATATGGACTCGATCCCGATGGTGATTATCAGCGGCCAGGTGCCCAGTTATGCAATTGGTGAAGATGCGTTCCAGGAAGTGGATGCGGTCGGTATTACTCGCCCATGTGTGAAGCACAACTTTTTGGTCAAGGACGTAAAAGATATCGCGCTGACCATCAAGAAGGCGTTTTATCTGGCCAAGTCAGGACGCCCGGGACCCGTGCTGGTCGATATCCCCAAAGATATTTCCAATCAAAAAACGGCATACTCCTATCCGACCAGCGTCAATATCCGTTCGTACAATCCGGTCGGCAAGGGAGATAGCGCTCAGATCAAGCGTGCCCTGCAGATGTTGCTGGAAGCCAAACGCCCGATGGTTTATGCAGGCGGCGGGGTGGTTCTGGCCGGTGCATCGGCGCAATTGACCGAACTGGTGCGCCAGCTTGGTTTTCCTTGCACCAACACGCTGATGGGTTTGGGCGGGTATCCCGCGACCGACAAGCAGTTCGTCGGAATGCCGGGAATGCATGGTACCTACGAAGCGTGCATGGCAATGCAATACTGCGATGTGTTGATTGCGATTGGCGCGCGCTTTGATGATCGCGTGGTCGGCAACGTTGAACATTTCGCCCAGGTGCCGCGCAAAATCATCCACATCGATATCGACCCTTCATCTATCGCCAAACGCGTCAAGGTGGATGTGCCGGTGGTCGGTGATTTGAAACTGGTATTGGAACAATTGTTGGGCGAATTGCGCAGCAGCAAGCAAAAACCAAATGCGTCAGACATGGCAACATGGTGGAAGCAAGTGGATGAGTGGCGCGTCAAGGGCGGCGGATTACGCTATAAAAATTCCACCGAGATCATCAAGCCGCAATATGTGATAGAAAAGCTTTACGAGATCACAGCTGGCGATGCTTTCGTCACTTCGGATGTCGGCCAGCACCAGATGTGGGCGGCGCAGTATTACAAATTCAACAAGCCGCGTCGCTGGATCAACTCCGGCGGTTTGGGCACGATGGGGTTTGGCCTGCCCGCCGCGATGGGCGTGCAACTGATCAATCCGGGCGCAACGGTAGCCTGCGTGACCGGCGAAGGCAGTATCCAGATGAATATTCAGGAGCTATCCACCTGCAAGCAGTTCCACCTGCCGATCAAAGTGGTGTCGCTTAACAACCGTTATCTGGGAATGGTGCGGCAGTGGCAGGAATTCTTTCACGGTAACCGCTATTCGGAATCTTATATGGACGCTCTGCCCGATTTCGTCAAGTTGGCTGAGGCTTATGGTCATGTCGGGATTCGCATCGACAAACCTTCCGATGTCGAACCGGCGTTGAAAGAGGCGTTTGAGCGCAAGAAGGATTTGGTGTTTATGGATTTTCAGACCGATCCGACGGAAAACGTGTTTCCCATGGTGCCAGGTGGCAAGGGATTGTCAGAAGTTATTTTGGCGGAGGATCTGTGATGCGGCATATCATTTCTCTGCTGATGGAAAACGAGGCAGGCGCCTTGTCGCGTGTAGCGGGGCTGTTCTCTGCACGTGGTTATAACATAGAGTCGTTGGCGGTTGCGCCGACGGAAGATCCTACTTTGTCGCGAATGACCATTGTCACCAGCGGTTCGGACGCGGTCATCGAGCAGATCAACAAGCAACTCAACAAACTGATCGACGTGGCGGCGGTGATGGATCTGAGCGAAGGCGAGCATCTGGAGCGCGAGTTGATGCTGGTCAAGGTGCGTGCCGAGGGTGTGGTGTGCGATGAGTTGAAGCGCGTGACAAAAAATTTTCACGGTCGCGTGATAGACGAATCGAATTCGACTTGCACTATAGAGCTGACTGACACCTGTGCCAAGCTGGATGAATTTTTGCAGGCGATAGACAGGAAGCTGATTTTGGAAACTGTGCGTACCGGTGCCTCCGGCATCGGGCGCGGTGAACGAATTTTGAAACTTTAAGTAAAGGCAGTTATAAAGCAGTCGCTAGTCGTTAGTTAGATTTGTCCGCTTCGCGGGTTTTGTTTGACTAACGACTAATGACTAGCGACTAACAATTAATTTATTATAAGAGGGTGACATGAAAGTTTATTACGATAAAGACGCGGACCTGTCCTTGATCAAGGGCCGGCAAGTAACCATCATCGGTTATGGCTCGCAAGGTCATGCTCATGCATTGAACCTGAAGGAGTCCGGCGTCAGTGTGACGGTCGGTTTGCGCAAGAACGGCTCTTCCTGGAAGAAAGCCGAAAGCGCTGGACTGAAGGTGACCGAAGTCGCTGCCGCAGTGAAGAACGCCGACGTGGTGATGATGCTGTTGCCCGATGAGAATATCCCGGATGTCTACAACACGGAAGTCGCGCCGAATATGAAGGCGGGAGCCGCGCTGGCGTTTGCCCACGGCTTCAACGTGCATTACAATCAGGTGATACCGCGCAACGACGTGGATGTCATCATGATCGCTCCCAAGGGCCCCGGTCATACCGTGCGCTCCGAATACCTCAAGGGTGGCGGCGTGCCGACACTGATCGCGGTGTTTCAGGACAAGTCCGGCAAGGCCAAGGATATCGCGCTGGCTTATGCGGCAGCCAACGGCGGCACCAAGGGTGGCGTGATCGAAACCAATTTCCGCGAAGAGACCGAGACAGACTTGTTCGGAGAACAGGCCGTGTTGTGCGGCGGTGCTGTGGAACTGGTGAAGGCTGGCTTCGAAACTCTGACCGAAGCGGGCTACGCGCCCGAGATGGCTTACTTCGAGTGCCTGCATGAACTGAAGCTGATCGTCGACCTGATGTATGAAGGCGGCATCGCCAACATGAACTACTCGATCTCCAACAACGCGGAATATGGTGAATATGTCACCGGCCAGCGCGTGATTGGCGCGGAAGCGCGTGCTGCGATGAAGGAGGCGCTGAAGAATATCCAGAACGGTTCTTATGCAAAACAGTTCATTCTGGAAGGCCGCACCAACTATCCGGAAATGACCGCGCGCCGCCGCTTGAATGCCGAACATCCGATCGAGAAAGTCGGTGCTCAGTTGCGTTCGATGATGCCCTGGATCGGCAAAAATAAGCTGGTAGATCAGAGCAAAAACTAGAATGTGGAGAGTGGTGAGTAGGGAGTGGGGGTGTCGACATCTCACTCACTGTTCTCCAATCCTTCGCTGTGCTTTTCCTACTCCCTACTTTCCACTTACTACTCTCTATGACTACTCTCTATGAAAAATTATCCCCACCCCATCATCGCCCGTGAAGGCTGGCTGTTCCTGGCGATATCGCTGGCTCTGGCCATCGGTGCCACCGTCTGGTGTGCCGCCTGGTCCATCCCGCTGTGGATCATCGCGCTGTTCGTGCTGCAATTTTTCCGCGACCCGCCGCGCGAGATTCCGCAAGTTGCCGGTGCGGTGCTATCGCCAGCCGATGGTCGCATCGTCGCAGTGGAGCGCATCAATGATCCTTATGTGAAGCGCGAGGCGATCAAGGTCAGCGTGTTCATGAATGTGTTCAACGTGCACTCCAACCGCAGTCCGGTGGAAGGCACGGTGCAGCAGGTCTGGTACTTCCCTGGCAAATTCGTGAATGCCGATCTGGACAAGGCCTCCACGGAAAACGAACGCAATGCGGTGTGGCTGAAAACAGCCAACGGTACTGACATCACTTCGGTGCAAGTGGCGGGGCTGATCGCGCGGCGTATCTTGTGCTATGTCAAAGCGGGAGACATCCTGACGCGCGGTCAACGCTACGGCTTTATTCGCTTCGGTTCACGTGTGGATGTGTATCTTCCTTTGAACGCTGCCGTGAAAGTCAGCATCGGCGACAAAGTGTCGGCAACCACGACTATCTTGGCAGTGTTGCAGCAAAGCTGATAGTCTTGACATATGGAAAATAGGCGCATGGACGAATTCGATCATCGTAAGCCGCTAAGCCTGCGCAGGCGCGGGATTTATCTGTTGCCCAACCTGTTTACCACAGGCGCGCTGTTCGCAGGCTTCTACGCGATCGTACAGGCGATGAACAGCAAGTTTGAGCATGCGGCGGTGGCGATATTTATCGCGATGGTGCTGGATGGGCTTGACGGACGAGTTGCGCGGCTGACGCACACGCAAAGCGAATTCGGCGCCGAATTCGATAGCCTGTCCGATATGGTATCTTTCGGCGTCGCGCCTTCTCTGGTGGTGTATGAATGGGCATTGAAAGGTTTGGGCAAGTGGGGTTGGTTCGCTGCATTTATTTATTGCGCCGCCACGGCATTACGTCTGGCGCGTTTCAATACCAACATTGATGTAGTCGACAAACGTTATTTCCAGGGGTTGCCCAGCCCTGCCGCAGCTGCGCTTATCGCCGGATTTGTCTGGGTGATGCATGACTTCGATTTTAGCGGCGAGTCGGTGAGTTGGTATGCGGCAGCTCTGGCCGTGTTTGCCGGATTGAGCATGGTCAGCAACTTGCCATTCTACAGCTTCAAAGACCTAAACATGCGCAAGAGCGTGCCATTTTTAGTGATTTTCCTGGTGGCCATATTCCTCATCTTTGTCTCCAGCTATCCTCCCGGCGTGTTGTTCGGATTGTTCATGTGCTACGCCTTGTCAGGTTATGTGCTTTGGGTTTCGCGGCACCGCCAAAAATAACTAACACGCATAACAGCCCATTCCGCAGGTTCAACCTATGTGCAATGGTGTTCTGCATGCCAGATAAAATGAAAGACAAGTTAATAATTTTGGATAAAACCTTGCGCGATGGTGAGCAGAATCCGGGCGCGGCAATGACCAGAGAAATGAAAATCCGAATCGCGTGCAAGCTGGAAAAGTTGCGCGTGGTCATCATTGAGGCGGGCTTCTCAGCTGCCACAAGCCAGATACATGTGGCGCATTGGATATCATCGAACCTGACAAGAAAGCAGGATCACCTTATGTTGCTCAGATCGCCTATCGGCGATGGCAAGTACCTCATTGCCGAGGTGGAGGAATGTTGATGCGACTCATGGTGACGGCCTCCATCCTGTCGACGTTCGCGATGCCGGCCCTGGCCGAGTCCGTGTGGGTTGGCGGCGGTAGTGGCGCAGGCATGACCCGGGTGGCCTATCTGGGGAGGATCGGTCCCCTGCTTCCCGGCCAAAGTCTTGGAGATGGCTGGAGCCATTCGGTGTTCGCGGACTATGTGAGCTACAATTACAACTCCGGCGCGCAGGGCATCCAGGGCACGGTCAAGGGTATCAAGTTCAGCGTCGGGCGCGAGTTTCGGGGCGATAATGGCTCACTAGGACTGAGCTTGGGTGTGGCCACGAGTCGTACCAAGCTCTCTCCCGACGATTCCGGCAACACCAGTCCTAGATCCGGCTTGCATCCAGTCAGCGAGCTAATTTGGCAGTCCAAGGCCGATGCCACCTGGCGTAGTGGTGCCTATGTGCAGTATGTGTTCGGCGATCGTCGGAACATCGCCAATGCTTTTCTCGGCCGTCGACTCTCAAATGGCATTGCCATTGGCCCACAGGTGTCCACCAACGGCGATCCAAACTATCGGATCTATGGCTTGGCCTTGGCGCTCAATGGCTGGAAGATCGGCCAGTTGGACATGGGCATATACGTCGGTGCCCAGCACTCGGAAAGTGGCGACACGCACCCTGAGGTCGGTTTCTCTTTCTCAATGTACCTCCAGAACTAGGGCTGTACCGGCTTGGGCTGCGATATTTATAATTAGCTTGTTATTACTGTCACAGCAATATTTTAAGGAGTCAGTGTTGCTGTTCTCTCGTTTTTTCATGGGTGCTTCTGTAGTCACTGTTGTAGCAACGGCTTTGGTCGCTTGCAACCCGGTCGAAAAAAACCAGGCTTCGACTGCACCGACTCCCGAACCGGTGAACTTTGTGAACTGCTATGCCAGTCTGCATGGCGAGCGCCTGGTTCCTGCATCAGGGGTGTGGTTCGGTGTTAATCTCGATTTTGCCAAGGATTCGCCGACCCGCTACAGCGAGCGCTTGAGGCGTCATCCGGCGGTTTACACCACCTTCTCGCCTGTTCCCATCGACTCGGTCAATGGAGGCTTTCTGGATCAGAAGGTAGCGATGCTGGTTCAGTCTGGCGGCATGCTGCTGTTGACCTTGGAGCCGCGCGCTGGTCTGGATAGCATCACGCCAGCAGTGATAGACTCGGTGGCCGCGCGCCTGGCGGGCTACAATGCGCGTGGGGTTATGGTCTTGCTGCGTTTCGCGCATGAGATGAACGGATCTTGGTACGCGTGGGACCAGCAGCCTGTCAAGTACATCGCCACCTTCCGACGGGTCGCCGATGCGGTGCATCGGGAGGCTCCGGGCACGGCCATGCTTTGGGCGCCCAACTACGGCGGCGGCTATCCATTCCGGGGCGGCAAGTTCCAAGCCCGTCCCGGCAGTGCGGACATGAAGGCCTTGGATACCGATGGCGACGGTGAACTGACCGCCAAGGACGATCCTTATGCGCCCTACTTCCCGGGCAACGACTGGGTGGATTGGGTAGGCATGTCCATTTATCACTGGGGTTCAGTCTATCCTTGGGGTAGCAACGACTTGCCGGAGCCCGGCAAGTTCGCTCAAATGCTGGAAGGCGACTACCACGGCAGCGTCGGCGACGAACGCAGCGTGCCGAACTTCTACAGGGACTACGGCGAGCGTTGGAACAAGCCGGTGGGCGTGTTTGAAACGGCCGCGTTTTATGCGCCGGCCAGTGGCGGCACCGACCAAATGGCGCTCAAGTCAAGTTGGTGGCAGCAAGTGTATGCATACGATATCCCCAAACGATTTCCGCGCTTGAAGATGATCAACTGGTTCGAGTGGGACAAGTATGAAGTCGAGGTCAACGCCCGGGTCGACTGGGGTGTAACTATCGATCCGCAGATGCGTGAGGCCTATCGCAAAGCCTTGCCTGACTGGCTGCGCTTTGCCGAGGACGTGGATTTTTGCGGAGTCGATGGTCGTTACTAAACTGCCCATTGCATGAAGTGCTAAAATTGGTTATATTTGCGCTCATGCATTTCTCCACCTACATCGCAACACTCCAATCCACGTTCAGCCTGCTTGCTGCGCTGCTGCTGCGCGGCGCGCGCTAATCATACCCCACAAGTTTGAAATTATGCGCGGCAACCGTATCGGTTCCGCAGGTTAAACCTATTTGCAATGGAGTTCAGCATGCCAGAAATAACAAAAGACAAATTGATAATTTTTGATACCACCTTGCGTGATGGCGAGCAGAGTCCGGGCGCGTCCATGACCCGGGAAATGAAGATCCGTATCGCTCGCCAACTGGAAAAGTTGGGTGTGGACATCATCGAGGCGGGATTTGCCGCCGCCAGTCCGGGAGATTTTGCGGCGGTGAAAGCGGTGGCCGAAACCATCAAGGGTTCCACGGTGTGCTCGTTGGCGCGCGCGATCGAGAATGATGTGCGCCGTGCCGGCGAAGCTATCCAGCCGGCCAAATCGGGCCGCATCCACACTTTCATCGCCACCAGCCCCATCCACATGCAGCACAAGTTGCGCATGAATGAGGATCAGGTGGTCGAGCACGCGGTGAGAGCAGTAAAATTGGCTCTGGAATACACCGACGATGTGGAATTTTCCGCCGAAGATGCGGTGCGCTCCGACATGGATTTTCTGGTGCGGGTATTCGACGCGGTGATAAAGGCTGGCGCCACGACTTTGAATGTTCCGGACACGGTGGGCTACTCGATTCCCGCCGCGTGGGGAGAGCGCATCAGGCAATTGATCGCGCGCGTGCCGGATTCTCACAAGGTGATCTGGTCCACGCATTGCCACAACGATCTGGGTCTCGCAGTGGCGAACTCCTTGTCCGCCGTGATGAACGGCGCGCGCCAGATCGAGTGCACCATCAACGGCCTCGGCGAACGCGCCGGTAATGCCTCGCTGGAAGAGGTCGTGATGGCGGTGAAGACGCGCCGCGACATATTCAACCTCGATACGCGCATCGACACCACGCAGATCGTGCCGACTTCCAAGCTGGTTTCCAGTATCACCGGCTATCCGGTGCAACCGAACAAGGCGATCGTCGGCGCGAACGCGTTTGCACATGAGTCCGGCATCCATCAGGACGGCGTGATCAAGCATCGCGAGACCTACGAGATCATGCGCGCCGAAGACGTGGGCTGGAACGCCAACAAATTATCGCTGGGCAAACTCTCCGGGCGCAATGCCTTGCGCCAGCGTTTCACTGCATTGAATATCGAGTTTCGTTCTGAAGAAGCGTTCAATGCCACGTTCCAGCGATTCAAGGAATTGGCGGATCGCAAGAACGAGATTTTCGACGAAGACTTGCAGGCATTAGTCAGCGACGAAGCGGCGCAAGTCAGCGAACATTATCGCCTAGTGGCCATGGGCGCGCATTCCGAAACCGGCGCGATGCCGGTAGCACGTGTGGTGATGAATATAGACGGCAAGGAGCATCATGCTGATGGGCAGGGCGGTGGGCCGGTGGATGCAACCTTCAAGGCGATAGAACAGATCGTCCACAGCGGCACCGAGCTGCAATTGTTTTCGGTGAACAACATTACCAGTGGCACCGATGCACAGGGCGAAGTGACGGTGCGCCTGTCCAAAGGCGGGCGCATTGTGAATGGACAGGGCGCAGATACCGACATCGTGGTGGCTTCCGCCAAGGCTTATCTCAACGCGCTGAACAAGTTGCACAGCAAGCTGGAGAGGGCGCATCCTCAGGTGTGAATATATACTTCGTTGGGTTGAAAGTAAGCGGTGCACATTTGTGCGCCGCTTTTTTTCGAATTGGGGAAACCAGCGCATTACTTAATGGAATTTATTGCTTTCAGACAGGCGGTTAAAAATAATTACCATTATTAAATGTAAGGCTTATAATGGGTATGGGTATCTAGGGTTATGTCGTCTACTTCATTATTGATGTGTGAATCCATAACGGCGGGCTTGAACTGCTAAGGGGTTTATCTCTCGAAGGTTAGGGCGGTATGACACTGTTCCCAGGTTTCTTCTTAACCACCAAGGAGAGTTAAAATGACTACAGTTATATTTTTTATTGCCCTGTTTATCATTACCGGAATCGCCATTGTTGTTGATGATGGGAAGTGGGACAGGAAAAAATAATTGATTCGGTGCCAGCTCTGTTACTTAAATGGCCACCGGGCGCAATGCCAGTACACCAAATTTTTCGACAATCTTGGGTTAACCGCTTAATGTCTGTTCGACATATAACGATGTTTGACTAACCCCGGCCTTGTCCGGTTGGTGAACCAGCATTTCAAAGGGTTGGCGTAAATTGCCAACCCTTTTTATTTTTTCTGCAAGGACTGCTTTATTTTGATATCCATGCGGAACTCAGTGGACATGGAAATGACAAATGAGCTATGCTGGAAATCGGTTAAAAGATCATCATCAACTACATGAAAGGCCTGCATCATGAATAAAAACTTAACATTGCTATGCGTCCTGGTTTGTTTTGCACAGCCAGTATGGGCGGCCAATAACGTCAATCTGACTTATTTTACTGGGGGCACAGCGCAGTCTGATTTTAAAACTTTCTCGGAAGATATGGGTTCAGCATTAAGTTACAAAGCTGTTACTCCGGCAGCTCCGTTGGGTCTGACAGGTTTTGATTTGGGCTTAGAGGTCACCTCGACTAAAATGAGAAACTTGGATGTTGCTACGGGTAGCTCACTGACCAACTTGATTGTGCCGAAGTTGCATGTGTTTAAAGGATTGCCATTTAACATCGATGTTGGAGCCTTTTATTCAGCAGTACCAACCACCAATATCAAGCTTTATGGAGGAGAATTGCGTTATGCCATACTTGAAGGCGGTGTGGCTTTGCCCGCAGTCGGCATCCGTGGCGCAGTGACCAAATTAAGCGGAGTGGATCAACTGGAATTCAGCACCAAAAGCCTGGACATTTCAATTTCAAAAGGTTTTTTGATGTTTACCCCATACGCGGGGTTGGGCAATGTCTGGGTTGCTAGCACTCCGGTTAGCGGGTTGGGGCTGGTGGAAGAAACTTTCAAGCAAAATAAAATTTTTGCTGGTGCAAATCTCAACATGGGATTAACCAATCTTGCCTTCGAGTACGACAAAACCGGCTCAGCTAAATCTTACAGCTTCAAACTGGGTTTCCGTTTCTAAAGGATATAAATCATGCAGATCAAATTGGAAGTTGGCTAAGGTCGCTGATCGACCTTGGCTGGCCTTACCATTTGGTCAATGCGTCCAGTGATGGGCTGGAGATCACCTCATGAAAATCCAGTCGCCATAATTGTTCGTCACAGCGTACATCCAGTCCATCGCAATCAAGCCCGACAGCTTGCACATCCGTAGCATCAATGTCGTGTCGTTGCCGCAGCAGTTTTTGCATGACAGCTTGCTGAAGTGTGTTAGTTTCCGCAAGTAATGCTTCTTCCTGTTCTGCGAATGCTTCAGCTTGCGCGACGGCGTAATTTTCCATATTGACCCAATGAATTTTCCCAAAGCCACCAATGTAGCGGATGGCAACAGGTCGAATGCGGTAGAAGGAAAAGTCATGCATGGCGAAATAAGTCTGTGCCTCCGGAAAATAGCGCAGATAGCGCAGACCGGCCTGTTCTCGATTCGGCTCCAATTGGGCGTTGCCAACCACCGTCACCCGCCCTTGGGTCTGGATATGCGGGTCGCGTTGGTCATGGGTGATCAGGCTGACGCGCGGATCGTGTCCGATGTTCTTGGTGTGTTCGGCAAGGGTGCTGATAAGGATGAGCAGGCTGCCATCGTGATCTACCAAATAAGACGTGATGGAACCGAACGGATAACCGCCGAATTTTTTCGAGATTGTGCCTAGTGCGCCATAGCGATGGGAGCGTAACATCAGCCTGGCTTCTCTCGAAATGCTCATGCGGCGAGCTTGAGAGCGGTTTGTGCCAGACGTTTGCCTAGAGCCATGCACAGTTTCTTTTCGGTTTCGCTGATCACCAGATCGTTGGCGATTCCGGCGACATGGCTGGCACCATAAGGCGTGCCTCCACTTTGTGTGGAAGAAAGTTCTGATTCCGAATAGGGCAGTCCGATTATGACCATGCCGTGATGCAGCAACGGCAACATCATCGACAGCAAAGTGCTTTCCTGACCGCCATGCATCGTGCCGGTGGATGTGAACAGTGCGGCGGGTTTGCCAACCAGACTGTGTTTCATCCATACGCCGCCGGTACCATCCCAGAAGTATTTCATCGCGGATGCCATGTTGCCGAAGCGCGTCGGGCTGCCCAAAGCCAAACCTATGCACTCATCGAGATCGCGCATTTCGGCATAAGGTGCGCCGCTGTCGGGAATGTCCGGTTCCGTCGCCTCGCATACCGTGGAAACTTTGGGTACAGTGCGCAATCGGGCGCGCGCACCGTCCACCTGTTCCACGCCGCGGGCAATCATTTGGGCCATTTGCCGGGTCGCACCATGTTGGCTGTAATACAGCACGAGGATTTCTTTGTCGGTTATCATTGGCTAATTATAGGGAAACAGTCAGTCCATGCGAAATAATTTGCACGATATTCAGGTTTTGGTTCGTTTAATCGCAACACGTTTTGTGCAGGATCGCTGCACGCAAACTGCTGCGAGCCTGACCTTTACCACTTTGTTGTCGTTGGTTCCGATGATAACAATTGCATTAACCGTATTCTCGGCATTCCCGGTGTTCGAGGATTTCTCGGCTCAGATCAAGATTTATCTGCTGAATAATTTGATGCCGGAAAATGCCGGAATAATCATCACACAATATATGCAGCAATTCGCTGATAGCGCAACACGCCTCACCGCGGTGGGTATTGTATTCCTGGCGGTCACCGCCATGTCGATGATGCTGACCATAGACAATGCGTTTAACGTTATTTGGCGTGTGACGCGACCCCGCCCCTTGGTCAAACGTCTGGTGGCATATTGGGCCGTGCTGACCCTTGCTCCGTTGCTGATCGGGGCAAGCTTATCGCTGACATCATGGCTGGTCGGGATGTCCATGGGGTATGGCAAACATATTTCTGCATTCGATATCGTGTTGCTTAAAACATTGCCGATATTGTTTACTACTTTGGCATTCGCCATGTTATTTCGGCTGGTGCCCAATCGTCATGTTCCTCGCGCACACTCGCTGCTCGGGGCATTGGTAGCCGCGCTGGTATTTGAATCCATGAACGGAATATTTGGCTATTACGTCAGCCATTTCCCTACCTACAAATTGGTGTATGGCGCATTTGCCAGCGTGCCTATATTTTTGATGTGGATATACTTGTCCTGGTTGACTATACTGTTCGGCGCTGTTATCGCCGCTTCACTTTCGCATTGGCGAACTCCTGATGCAGAACACTTGGCGCCTGCCACCCAGCTGTTAGATGCCATGCGTGTGTTGAAAATCATGGTGGACGGTTTACAGAATGGTAGTGTGAGCACCTTGCCGGAATTGTCCAAATCTTTGCGTCTCGGTTATGACACGATCGAAAGGATACTCGATGAGTTGGCCGGGGTGAACATGGTGCGCAAAGTGGAAGGGAACGGCTGGGTTATGATGCGAGACGCTAACCATATTCGCGTTACCGAATTGATACGTTTGTACGTGCTGAATCGCGACTCATTGTCAGCCGGAAAAAATAACGATCCATTGCAGCACTGGCTAGTGGCCTGTGCAGGGCAGTTTGAGCAGAGTACAGATATTACGTTGCAGGATCTCTTTGCGCGTCATGCAGCGTGATTGCTTGCCCGATGCGATTAATTGCGCTTTAATGCGCGCCGGTTTGTTGTTTGATGTTTGTGGAGGATGGCATGAAGTTTATAGAGTCGCTTTTTGAAGGGTCGTTGTGGAGCAGCCGTTTTATCGTTCTTGCTGCGGTGCTGGGTAGCTTGTTCGCGGGTTTTGCGATTTTCTACATGGCCACGGTGGATGTTGTCTATCTGGTGCAGCATATGCTGCATTACGCTGATTCAGACATGGCCGAAGAAGCGCGCAAGGTGTTGCACGACAAGACGGTATCGCACATTGTCGAAGTGGTTGACGGCTATTTGCTGGCAACCGTGATGCTAATTTTCTCGTTCGGATTGTATGAGCTGTTTATCAGCGATATAGACCAAGCCAAAGGTAGCGAGGGTTCCAGCAAGATACTGGTGATCAACAGCCTGGATGACTTGAAGGCACGCTTGGCCAAGGTGATACTGATGATCATGATCGTGACCTTGTTTGAAGAAGCGTTGAACATGAAGATGACTACACCCATCGATCTGCTTTACCTGGGCGGCAGTATTGCCTTGGTTGCGCTGGCGCTGTATCTCACCCATGGAGGGGAGCGTGGCGCGAAAGATGACCACGAGGAAGAATCCGAAGCAGCCGATGGCGCAGTAGCGGCACACAAAGAAGAACAGCATTGATACTGGTGACGCGCGCCCTACTGGTTGTTTTTTTGTTACAGTTCGCGCTGGGCGCTGCGGCAGAGGGATTTACGCTTGAAGATGTTCAAGGCAAAACGCATCACTTGGCCGATTACCGAGGCAAGTGGGTGCTGGTGAATTTTTGGGCGACCTGGTGTGCGCCATGCCTGGATGAAATACCCGAACTGGTCAGTTTGCACAACGCCCATCATGACAATGATTTAGCGGTGATCGGTATTGCGATGGATTCGGGATCACTAAAAAAAGTCGACGACTTTGCCAAAACTCATGGTATGAGTTATCCGGTGGTGATGGGAGATCGCAAGATCACTGCCCAGATAGGCGCGGTAGAAGTTCTGCCGGTCAGCTATTTGTACAACCCCAAAGGTGAGCAGGTGAGCTATCAGGCTGGACAGCTGACGCGCGCAAGCGTCGAGGCTTATATCAAAAACAAATTGGTCAAATAAGAAACAGATCAGCTGGATGGAATGTTGTTGTTGCTGACAGTGCGGCGCGGCAAAGCCCAGTGGTTATGCCAGGCAGCGCGTACCAGATTAGGATATTCCGGCTTGCCCAACGTACCGTTGTAACGCCCCAAGGCACGATACAAATCGCCTTTTTCCATGTCCAGATAATAGCGAAGGATGGTGCAACCGTAGCGCAGATTGGTCTTCAGATGAAACAGGTTGTGCTCTTTCATGCCGATTTCATTCACCCAGAACGGCATCACTTGCATATAACCGCGTGCCCCCACTCTGGATACCGCGTACTTTTTGAAGCCGCTCTCTACTTCGATCAAGGCCAACACCAATTCAGGATCGAGTCCGGCGCGGGTAGCTTCATAATGTACGGTTTTGATAAAACCTGAGCGGAATGCCGTATCCGGCAAGTCTTTTTGCAATCGACGCGACATTTCATTCAGCCAGAAATCAGCTTCATACTGTGTGGCGAAGGCGAGTTTTGGTGATGCCTGATCGGACACACTACGCTGCAATACTGAGCGTACACTGGCGGAAAGCGGCGTGTAGATTTGTCCGCCAGCTTGTGCCATGCATGAGAAAAACATCCCTGCCACGCACAGTGGCAGAGTGAAATAACGAGAAAATGTTTGTCGAATTAATTGCACAGCTTCGATTCTACGAACTCCAGCGCATTTTGCAAGGGGATAGCTTGTGCGGCAGGGTCGCGTCGCCCTTGATATTCCAGCATCCCGTCCTTCAAACCGCGTTCGCCGACAACAACGCGATGCGGAATGCCGATCAACTCCATGTCGGCAAACATCACGCCGGGGCGCTCGTCACGGTCATCCAGCAACACCTCGATACCGGCGGCTTGCAGCGTGGTATACAGTTGTTCCACGGCGTTGCGTACTGCTTCGCTCTTGCTCATGCCGATCGGCACGATGACGATCTGGAACGGTGCCATCGTAGTCGGCAGCATGATGCCGCGCTCGTCATAATTCTGTTCGATGGCAGCAGCGACGATGCGCGACACACCGATGCCATAGCAACCCATCTCGAGAATTTTCGCTTTTCCTTGCGCGTCCAGAAAGGTGGCTTTCAAAGCTTCGGCATACTTGGTGCGCAACTGGAAGATATGACCGACTTCGATGCCGCGGCAAATTTCCAGCGTGCCTTTGCTGTCTGGAGATATATCGCCAGTGACCACGTTGCGAATGTCTCCAACAAGATCGGGTTCAGGCAAGTCGCGCCCCCAGTTCACACCGGCGGTGTGGAACTTGGGTTTATTCGCACCCACAACAAAATTGCTCATAGCCGCCACGGTTCGGTCTGCGATGACGCGAACCTTCGTCCTGTCTATCCCGACCGGGCCAAGGAAGCCCGCCGGATAATTGAAAAAAGCGCGGATTTCATCTTCAGTCGCAAAGCGGAAGTCGGCAAGGCCCGGCAGTTTGCTTGCTTTTACTTCGTTAAGGCTGTGATCGCCGCGTATCAACAGAATATGCAGCTTGCCACCGGCTAACAAAGCCAGCAGTTTCACCGTGCGTTGTAATGGAATGCCTAACAATTCGGCAACTTGTTCGCAGGTGGTTTGTTTGGGCGTCTCAACATCGCGCATCGTCTCGCTCGGGTCAGCACGCATCGCACTTGGTGCGACCGCTTCCGCCAACTCAACATTCGCGGCGTAATCCGAAGTCGGACAATAGGCCAATGCGTCTTCACCCGAATCAGCCAATACATGAAACTCATGCGAGCCGCTGCCGCCGATTGCTCCGGTATCCGCCGCGACGGCGCGGAACTTCAGGCCGAGGCGGGTGAAGATACGGGCGTAAGTGTCATACATCACGCGGTAGGTTTGCTCCAGACTCGCATAATCGGCATGGAATGAATAGGCATCCTTCATCAGGAATTCGCGAGCACGCATCACGCCGAAACGCGGACGCACCTCGTCGCGGAACTTGGTTTGGATCTGGTAGAAGTTGACCGGCAGTTGCCGGTAACTGCGTATCTCGCGGCGGGCGATGTCGGTGATCACTTCTTCGTGGGTGGGGCCGAAGCAGAACAGGTTGTCGTGACGGTCTTTTATTTTCAACATCTGAGGGCCGAACACTTCCCAGCGCCCAGTTTCCTGCCACAGTTCGGCGGGTTGGATGGCGGGCATCAGCAACTCGATCCCGCCGCTGCGATCCATTTCTTCGCGTACGATATTTTCGACCTTGCGCAATACGCGCAGCCCGAGCGGCATCCAGGTGTACAGGCCGCTGGCCAGTTTTCTGATATAGCCGGCGCGCATCATCAATTTGTGGCTGGCGAGTTCTGCTTCGGAGGGAGCCTCTTTAAGGGTAGAGATGAAAAACTGTGAAGCGCGCATGGCTGAGTTCGACCTGACAATAATTATGGATGTGCGATTTTACAGGGAATGCACGGTATACGGTATGTTCAGGAATTTCTAAACAGCAGATTCGCTTTTCATTGCAGAGGAAATGTGAAAGAATCTGCGCATTGAAATTAACTTTAAAATAGAACTGAAAATGATAGACCGAGACGGCTACCGCCCGAATGTCGGCATTATCATCACGAACAGCAGGAACCAGGTGCTTTGGGGCAAGCGGGTGAGGCAACATGCATGGCAGTTTCCGCAAGGCGGGATCCAGCATGGCGAGACCCCGGAGCAGGCGATGTACCGTGAGTTGCACGAAGAGGTCGGCTTGATGCCGGAACATGTAAAAATACTCGGACGCACCCGTGACTGGATGCGCTATGAGGTTCCGCAAAGCTGGAGCAAGCGTGAGTCGCGCGGTGGTTACCGCGGTCAAAAACAGATCTGGTTTTTGTTACTTCTGGTTGGTCGTGATTGCGATGTCTGTTTACGTGCCAGTTCGCATCCCGAATTTGATGCTTGGCGCTGGAACGATTACTGGCTGGACATCAACGCCGTGATTGAATTCAAGCGCGAGGTTTATACGATGGCGCTTAAAGAATTGGCCGGTTACCTGCCGACAGTTAAACATAAAACCGCGCATTTACAACAGGTGTACAGATGATTTTGCTTGAATTTTTAAGGAGTTCCTCATGATCAAGGAGTACAGCCCCCTGCAAGTATTTCCTTTGAAATCGGGTTCGGCTTTTGCGCGCCCGGTTCAGACATTGCCGGAGTATGTCAAGCTGAGCGATCCGGCAATCAGCGTAATGACCGATTTGAACAAGGTCTCAGTGGTGGGTGTGCGCGCCAAGACTTCGATGGATAAAGCCAATGCCAAAATGATACGGTATGGGGTACGCTTATTGCTGGTGTTGGACGACAACGATCAGGTGGCGGGATTGTTGACTGCAACCGACGTGCTGGGCGAAAAGCCGATGCGCTACCTGCAAAACATGGGGGGGACTCATGCCGACATCATGGTGCGTGACATCATGACGACACAGCGTGAGCTGGAAGCATTGAAAATCGATGATGTGAAAAATGCCCAAGTCGGGCAAATCGTCGCCAGCCTGAAAAAATCCCACCGGCAACACGCGCTGGTGGTGGCAGAAAGTGCCGATGGCAAACAGTCCGTATGCGGACTATTCTCCATTACCCAAATCGCCCGTCAACTGGGTGCGCAAGTTCAGAGTTTCGAATTGGCACACACCTTCGCCGAAATCGAGGCCGTGATCGCGCGCGGCTAAATATCCAGATTTCATCCCAACTGATAAAACTACTAGCCATTCCACTAAGTCGCCATACAACGGCGACTAAGTCGCTGGTTATGCCGCGTTGTGAAAAAAATTTCTTGATTCCATATAACCAATATGTGGTGCGGCGAAATTTTTTCGCGCCTTGCATTTTGGCGAACTCTGAATTTTTAGAGGTTTTTTTAATGCTTGCCAGTGCTGCCGAAACCGCCGCTGCCGCGTTCGCTCAATGGAAATTCTTCCACGATATTGAACTTTGCCTGCATTACCGGCACGATCACCAGTTGCGCCATGCGCTCCATCGGCATCAGAGTGAAGGGGATCTGGCTGCGGTTCCACAGTGAAACAAAAATCTGCCCTTGATAATCCGAGTCGATCAAACCGACCAGGTTGCCCAGCACGATACCGTGCTTATGCCCCAAGCCGGAACGCGGCAAAATCATCGCTGCATAGCCCAGGCTGCTTAAATGAATGGCGATGCCGCTGGGAATGAGTTCGCACTGCTTGGGTTGGATCACCATGTTGTGCTCGATGCACGCGCGCAAATCGATCCCAGCTGAACCGGCAGTCGCATAACCGGGCATGTTTTCGTGCAATCGATGGTCGAGAATTTTGACATCAACGGGAATGTGCTCAATTTGGGCGACGTGTTTCATTTTAATACTCCTCCCTTAATGCGTTGTGCAATGCGCTGCATCAATTGGCGTGCCAGCGTGAGTTTATCGGCTCGCGGCAGGGTTTGCCTGCCACTGTCATCAAATAACACCAGTTCGTTGTCGTCGCTGCCGATGGCCTGCTGCACCAGATTGCCGACCAGCAAGGGCAGTTTTTTCGCGCGGCGTTTTTGCTCGGCATACTCCGCGAGATTCTCACTCTCGGCGGCAAAGCCCACGCAGAATGGCGGATTGGTCAGGTTGGCGACATACTCCAAAATGTCCGGGGTAGGGACGAGCTCCAGCGTGAGATTGTTCGCGCTCTTCTTGATCTTGTGTGCGCTGGGTTGCGCGGCGCGGTAATCGGCCACCGCTGCCACGCCGATAAAAATATCGCAATTGCCAACATGCTGCTTTACCGCATCGAACATCTGCTCGGCACTCTGCACATCCACGCATTGCGCGCCTTGCGGCTTGGCAAGTGCTGTCGGCCCGGATACCAGCATCACGTTTGCACCCAGCTCCAGCGCGGCCTGTGCGATGGCATAGCCCATTTTGCCGGAGCTGCGGTTGGTGATGCCGCGCACCGTGTCTATCGCTTCGTAGGTAGGGCCAGCGGTAATGAGAATCCTTACCCCATCCATCCTCCGAACTTGACCCCTCTCACCTTTGTGGGAGAGGGTTGGAGAGTGTGGCGCATTGCGCAGCAGCGCCAAAATATCCTGCGCCAATTGAGCTGCTTCCAGCATCCGTCCTATGCCTTCTTCCCCGCACGCCTGCACGCCGCTGTCCGGCCCAAGTACCTTTACGCCATCGGCAATCAATTGTGCGATGTTGCGCTGCGTCGCCGCATTCAGCCACATCTCGCGGTTCATCGCCGGGGCTATGATCAGAGGGCAATTGCGCGCCATGCACAAGGTGGAGAGCAAATCATCCGCCAGACCGTGCGCCAGCTTGGCAATAAAATCCGCGCTCGCGGGCGCGATCACGATCGCATCTGCGGCACGGCTCAAATTGATGTGCGCCATATTGTTTGGCACGCTCGCATCCCACTGATCGGTGTAAACCGGTTTACCGGACAGGCCCTGCATCGTGGTTGGTGTGATGAAATGGCAAGCTGCCCCGGTCATCACCACCTGCACCTCGATGCCCTGCTTGATCAGCAGACGCGCCAGTTCCGCCGCCTTGTAGGCCGCGATGCCGCCGGTAATGCCGAGCACGATGTGTTTTGTCTGGGTTTGTTCCATAATGTTGCGCATCTTATCAAGAAACAGCCTGTCTGGGCTGAGCGGAGGGGTTATGGCGATCACAGAGCATGAGAGTTTTAATTTACAAGGAGTCTCTCATGGGTAAGTCAGTGACTGAGGTATATGCGCAGTTGTATCACTACACAACAGCCGCTGGCCTTAAGGGCATTGTTGAGAGCCAACAGCTTCGGGCTACGAATATTGCTTATCTTAATGATTCAGAAGAGCACACTGGCTTTTTTGATCGGCGGCTTCCGTATTTGTTGGAAGAGCCCGTTCGGTCAGTTGCGGAGAAGATGGCGAGCACAGAACAAGGCCAAAACCAAATCGAAGCCAACGGTGGCTTGGAACATGTGATTCAACAAGATATCCAAAATTTGGTTGATACATTTCGTACTGTGACATTGAAGCTCAACAAACCGTACATAACAGCATTCTGCGGTGTGCCAAAACAATCGCCAGACGACGGGCTTCTTAGCCAATGGCGGGGATATGGGACAGATGGTGGTTATGCAATAGTCTTTGAGACTGACGAGCTTCAACGATTACTGGATGAGGAGAGTAAAAATTTTCATTACCAATTTTATGTTTGGGGTGACGTCGAATATTATGACCAAGATACCCTCCAGAATGCCCCTCATCCAGAGACCATAGAATGGGAAAAAGCCGTCCAGAAAGCTATCAGTGGTTTTTTCTCAACAAACAAGCGTGAAGAGCTTGATGGACTTGTTGAGCCAATTACTGCTCTGTCTTGTACGCACAAGCACAAAGGCTTTGCAGAAGAGTCTGAAGTGCGAATCGTAGCTATACCTTCGAACGCCGAATTATTTAAGCTGGCGCAGGACTCCGGTGACAAGCGACCAAGGAAGCCTGTGCAGTTTGAGATGAAGAATGGTGTTCTGGTACCTTACATTATGCTTTTCGGTCGCCCATCCGCCGGGGATGCTATCAAATTACCAATCCGTAAAATTATAGTTGGGCCTCATCCAGACAAATATAAACGTCAAAAAGCCGTTGAGTTAATGTTGGAGCAAAATGGAGTGGTAGCAGAAGTTACGGTGTCAGATATTCCATACCTTGGCCGCTAAAATCAAATTAAGGAGGTGGTATGGCAATCACAGACTGGCCAGAAGGTGAGCGCCCCAGAGAGAAGTTGCTAACGCGCGGCGCGACATCGCTTTCCGATGCTGAGTTGCTGGCGATCTTCCTGCGCACCGGCGTAACTGGCAAAAGCGCGGTGGATCTGGCGCGCGAGTTACTTACCTGCTTTGGCAATCTCACTCAGCTTGTCGCTGCCAGTGAATCTGATTTCTGCGAAACAAAAGGTATGGGGCAGGCGAAGTTTGTGCAACTGCAAGCCGTGCTGGAAATGTCGCGGCGTGCGCTTAAAGAGGAATTGCAACGCGGCGATGCGCTGAATTCGCCGCGCACGGTGCGCGATTATTTGCAGCTCCTGCTCGGCGGACGGCAGCAGGAGGTTTTTCTGGTGCTGTTTCTGGATACTCAACATCGCGTGATCGCCTCGGAAGAGTTGTTCCAGGGTACGCTCAGTCAAACCAGCGTATATCCGCGCGAAGTAGTCAAGCGCGCGCTGGCGCATAACGCCGCTGCCGTTATCCTTGCGCATAACCATCCCTCCGGTGTCGCCGAACCCAGTCAGTCGGATCAACTGTTAACCGATGCGCTCAAGCAGGCGTTGAGTTTGGTGGATGTGCGTGTGCTGGATCACTTCGTGGTGGCGATGGGGAAAACTCTGTCATTCGCGGAAAAAGGATTGATCTAGTCTTTAAGACGAAAACTCACTTCTCCGTTCATCCGAAAATCAGACCACTCGTCGGTTAGGTTTTGACTAATATTAAGGTCATCCGCTACTATCCGCTCACTTGGCAAACTTATCGAAAGATAAGGGCGCAAAGTCACCGGCCTAAGGGAAACTATGGTAGCGGGACTGCGATACGGATGTTCGTCCGTATGCATTACTGCCTTGCATGAGTTGTGCATAACCATTTTCTCCCTTGATGCCATTGAAAATGAGGCTTGAGGAATATTGGAATGCGTTCAGATAATGCGAGAATAATTTATGGCGGTCTGCTCCTGACGTCGTTGTTATTGACCGCGTGCGATAGTGGCGATGAAACTTCGGCATCGACCTCCGCACCTGCCCCAGCACCCGCTCCCGTCATTACATCAGTCGGGACAGATTTCTATTTAACGCTGCCCGACCATCGTTGTGTCAGCGAACCCGCTTTTTGCGTTAGTCCGTCAGTTAGCAACAAGTTGATTGTGGCTGCGGCAACTGCGACTACGGGTGATGTGATATTTAACGGTGCGACCACACCATTTTCTGTTGCGGCAGGGGCTGAAACCGTGATCACGCTCGATCCTGCCGTGGTGTTGATGTCGAACGAGACTATCGAAGCCAAGGGTATCCACGTGACGGCGTTATCGCCGGTTTCTGTGCATGTGGTATCTGAAAACATGTATTCCGCTGATGGTTATCTGGCCTTGCCGACCCCCAGCCTTGGAACAAATTACTACATAATGTCTTACGCTAGCAGCAGATACGATGGTTCGGAATTCGCTGTAGTGGCTACCCAAAACGCCACGACTGTCACCATTACCCCCAATGCCGCCGGTGCGACCAAAGCGGCAGGAGCTGTGTTTACGGTTTTGCTGAACGGTGGAGAAACCTACCAGTTGGCAAATCGGGCTAATGCCGACATGACAGGCTCGCATGTGACAGCCGACAAACCCATTGCGGTATTTGGCGGTCATCGTTGTGCCGATGTGCCATCTGGCACGGATTTCTGCGACTATCTCGTCGAGCAACTTACTGACGTGTCTATCTGGGGCAAGACTTTTCATACATCGCTGTTCAGTGGCCGTGCGAATTACACAGTGCGTGTGATGGCATCCCAGGACGGCACCACTGTTACTACGATGCCGACCACCGGACTGATCAGCGGGACATTGAATGCCGGTCAATTCGTGGATGTCGTTATGTCTGAAGCCGGTGAATTCGTTTCCAACAATCCTGTACTTGTGGCTCAATTCATGCACAGTTATACGGATGATGCGGCACACAGAGGAGACCCGAGCATGGTTTTGGTTATTCCTGCCGAAATGGGGATGACAGATGCGACCTTCGGAGTTCATGGCCTTGCCGGAACCTCAGGAGCTTTTATGAATGTCGTCACCGAAACAAGTGCATTAGCAAACTTGAAGCTTGACAATGTGGTAGTAAACTCTGCGCTGTTCACGCCGATAGGCGGCACCAGCATATATTCGGTAGGGACAATCCCGGTTGCTCCTGGCGCACATTCTCTATTAGGCTCCGTGCCCTATAGCGGACTCGTTTATGACTATGGTATTTCGTGGAATACGGTTTCGTATGCATATCCAGTGGCTAGTAAACTGTCGTGGTCTACTGCAGTTTCTACAGGATGCATCGATGAAGAAAGCTATGACGAGGACAAAGACAACCATCTACTTAATACTCTTGACCATTCCGGCAAAAACAAGCACGCTACCCGGCATTCTCATGGAGCTGAAAATGATGATGGTCAGGAATGCCACGATTAGCCGCAATCTTTACAAGAAAGGTTGGGTTGGGATAATGGTAACTTCGATGCTCTTTGGATTGATGTCAGCAACTAGCGAGGCGTATGCAGAAGAAGCCTCGCAAAAACTGCCTCAGCGTGTCGAGCCAACAACCCAGAACCAGAATACTGGCGGGGCTTACGACAAGTTGCTACGCGATGCCGATGCTTTGATCAAGAGCGGCAGACCAGCCGATGCCTATACCTTGCTTGAGCCGCTTGAGTTCGAGCATGCCGGTGAAGAGCACTTTGATTATCTGATAGGCATTGCTGCACTGGATAGTGGTAAGCCTGACAAGGCGACGCTTGCCTTCGAGCGGGTTCTGACAGTCAACCCTGATTCTGCTGCTGCCCGATTGGACATGGCGCGTGCCTATTACCAACTGGGCGATCTGCCGCGTGCCAGGACTGAATTTGCATCGGCCTTGAAACAAAATCCTTCCGAGTCGGCGCGTGCCAACATTGAAAAATATCTGGATGAGATCGCAATGCGGGATGCGGGGAAGAACACGCGCATCACCGGATATGTCGCGGGAACGGTCGGGCGTGATAACAACGTCAATAACTCCACCAGCCAATCACAGATATTCGTTGATGCTCCGGTACCTGGAAGTGTCACGCTCGATCCCACTAACGTAAAAACATCAGACAATTATTATGGGGTGGCTGCAGGCGGGGAAGTTACATACAGGCTGAACTCCAGATGGGGCTTGTATGCTGGGTCAGATCTGCGGCAACGTGGCAACAACACGCAGAAAAGTTTTGACTCACTCAGTCTTGATGCGCGAGTCGGAGTGATGTTCGGAGGGAAAGCGAATTCATGGCGCTTCGGCGTATTGGGTGGGCAGTACAATCTGGGTAACGCACACAATAGCGACACAACCGGTCTTAATGCGGAGTGGAGCCATGTGTTCAGCCCGAGCAATCAATTGAAGATATTTGGTCAGTCTGCGCAATATCGCTTTGTAGATGCGGTTATGCAGGTGAATGATTACGACCAGCAGGTGGTTGGCGGCGGCTGGTTCCATGTGCTGGCAGAGGGCAAATCGACGCTGTTCGGCAGCTTGTATTCGGGTACGGAAAAAGATGTTTCTACGATCATTACACAGGCCACTCCCAATGGCGGACGAGCAGATGGAGCTAAACGTTTCAGCGGATTGCGTGTGAGTGGTCAGGCAGCTTTCGGCGACAAAACGATTCTGTTTTTTAACGCCGGTGAGCAAAACGGCGATTACAGCAATGTTAATCCGTACTTTTTGCGTCAACGCAGTGATCGTCTATATGACTTAGTGGTTGGAGCGAATTGGCGTTGGAGCAAGCTGTGGACATTGCGTCCACAGTTGAGCTACGCAAAGAATATATCCAATATCATTATTTATAGCTATGACAGGGTGGATGCTTCATTGACCATTCGCCATGATTTTAAGTAATTTAACTTGAGTGAGGTGCTAATCATGAATACCGCAAAATGTATGACAATATTTATGAATATCTTTCTGGTGGTTTTTCTGATGGTGTTGAGTCAGGCTGTTTACGCGGGTGTCGCCGGAAATGTTCAATTTGTGAGTGGGAATGTTCAGGCAACCAATGCTGCCGGACAAACACATGCCCTGCAAAAGGGTGATGTGATCCATGAAAGCGATACTGTAACTACTGCAAAGGATGCTACCGTTCAAATCAAGATGCGGGACGGTGGTTTCATAGTCATACGCCCGGAATCACAGCTCAAGTTCGACAGCTTTGTATTCAGCGGTGAGGAAGACGGAAGCGAAAAGAGCTTTTTTTCATTGTTAAAGGGCGGCATCCGTGCCATCACCGGATTGATCGGGCAGAAGAACAAGAGCAATTATCGTATTGCAACGATCAATTCAACTATCGGCATACGCGGTACTGACCACGAAATCTTCGTGGTTGTCGCGGGCAGCGAATTGGCAGCATCCGTGCCAGCCGGTACTTACAACAAGGTGAATGTCGGCGAGACCATCATGACTACTGATAAAGGCACTGTTAACGTGTTGCCTAACCAGATGGGTTTTGTCGGCGGGATGGATCAAATGCCGCAGCTGCAACCGATCAATCTTAATATCTTTACTGTAGTACCTGCACCGCTGCCACAAGCCAAAGGAGGTAAAGGCGAGGTACGCGGCAGTACGGTTGTGGATAGCGTTATTCAGGGGCAGGATGCCACACAGGGAAATGCAGCGCCGAAAAACCAGATTCAGGAACCTATTAAAGGCAAGACTGGTGGGGGAGCTGGACCACAATTGGTGTTCTGATGTGCTATCGGTCAATATTATAAACAAGCCCGCGATTGCGGGCTTGTTTGTATTGGGTGAGCGGTTAAATCCGCTTCGCCAGTTCTGCTGCTTTGCCGATGTATGTCTCAGGGGAAAGTTTCAGTAAACGTTGTTTTTCTGCTTGTGGAATACTCAACGCGTTGATGAAGGCATGAAGCGATGCGCGGTTGATGCCATCTTTGCCGCGAGTCAGTTCCTTGAGTTTGTCGTAGGCATTTTCGATGTTGTAGCGGCGCATCACGGTCTGGATCGGCTCCGCCATCACTTCCCAACTTGCGTTCAGGTCATCTGCTATGCGTTGCGGATTGGCCTCAAGTTTGTTCAAACCTTTCAGGCAGGACTCATAAGCGAGCAGGGTGTAGCCGAGTGCCACGCCCATGTTGCGCAGTACAGTGGAGTCGGTGAGGTCGCGTTGCCAGCGTGAGATCGGCAGTTTTTCGGAAAGGTGGCGCAACAGCGCGTTGGCCAAGCCGAGGTTGCCTTCTGAATTTTCGAAGTCGATCGGGTTGACCTTGTGCGGCATGGTCGAAGACCCGACTTCGCCCTTGACCACTTTTTGTTTGAAATAGCCGAGCGAGATGTAGCCCCAGATGTCGCGGTTCAAATCGATCAAGATGGTGTTGATGCGTGCATAGGCATCGAACAAATCCGCCATGTAATCGTGCGGCTCGATCTGAATGGTGTAGGGATTAAAGGTGATGCCGCTCGCGTTAACGAAACGTTGTGCGAAACTTTCCCAATCCACGTTTGGATAAGCTGCCAGATGCGCGTTGTAGTTGCCTACTGCACCATTGATCTTGCCGAGAATTTCTGTCGCAGCCAGACGCTGTTCGGCGCGCTGCAAACGATACACCACGTTTGCCATTTCCTTGCCCAAGGTGCTGGGCGTGGCGGTCTGGCCGTGGGTGTGGCAAAGCATCGGAAGATCGGCATGTTGGTGTGCAAGATTTTTTAGACGCCCGATCAGCACCTGCAGCGCGGGCAGCATCACGGCATCGCGCGCGCCCTTGAGCATCAGCGCGTGGCTCAGGTTATTGATGTCCTCGGAAGTGCAGGCGAAGTGGATGAATTCCAGCACTTTAGCGGTTTCCGGGTTGACTGACAGTTTATCGCGCAGCCAGTATTCAACTGCCTTCACATCATGGTTGGTGGTGGACTCGATAGTCTTGATCGCAAGCGCATCGGCTTCACTGAAATTGGCGTTGAGTGTATTGAGTTGTGTGATGGTGGCAACCGAGAACGGCGCAATCTCTTTGATGTCGGTCTGCGCGCTGAGCGCCTTGAGCCATTCGATCTCGATCAGCACGCGAATGCGGATCAGGCCGAATTCGCTGAAGTAACCGCGCAAGGCATCCACCTTGCCGTGGTAGCGTCCGTCGAGCGGGGAGAGAGCGGTCAGTTTGGTCAGTGTGGTCATGGCAACACCTTGGATCGGGAAGCGCGCATTTTACGCGAATCAGCCGTGCCCTTGTTCGATGATTGCACCACCCAGGCAGATCGCGCCGTCATAAACGACCACCGATTGTCCGGGCGTCACAGCCCACTGCGCCTCGTCAAAAGCGATTTCACATGAACTGCCGGAAACGCGGGTAAGGTGACAGGGTGCATCGGCCTGCCGATAGCGCGTCTTGGCCGCGTAGGGATGATTGAGTTGGGGCGCAGTACCGCTGATCCAATGGCCGTCCAGCGCAATCAGGCGGGGTGCGAGCAAAGCGGGGTGGTCATGCCCTTGCACCACGATCAAACGGTTATTCGCCATATCCTTGCCTGATACGAACCAGGGTTCGCCGGAGGTTGCTTTTGCTCCGCCTATGCCCAGCCCCTGACGTTGTCCGATGGTATAGAACGATAGCCCTATGTGTTTCCCGACAACCTTTCCTTCCGGGGTGAGCATTTCGCCCGGTTGGGTGGGTAAATAGCGATTCAGGAATTCGCGGAATGGGCGCTCGCCGATGAAGCAGATGCCGGTACTGTCTTTCTTTGCGTGATTAGGCAAACCATGTTGTTCGGCAATGGCGCGCACTTGTGATTTCAAAATCTTGCCGAGCGGAAACATCGCATGGCTTAATTGCATTTGATTCAAGCGATGCAGAAAGTAGCTCTGATCCTTGCTGTCATCATCGGCTTTGAGTAACCGGAACAGCCCATCCACCTCGCGTATTTGCGCGTAATGACCCGTGGCAATGGTTTCAGCGCCCAGTTGCATGGCATGGTCGAGAAACGCCTTGAACTTGATCTCGGCATTGCACAGGATGTCCGGATTGGGCGTGCGTCCGGCCTGATATTCGCGCAGGAAATCACTGAACACGCGCTCTTTGTATTCCTTGGCAAAGTTCACCGCCTCGATGGGGATGCCGATGGTGTCGGCTACTGAGACCGCATCCAGCAAGTCCTGGCGCGACGAGCAGTATTCGCTGTCGTCGTCATCCTCCCAGTTCTTCATGAATAGACCAATCACGTCATAACCTTGTTGTTTGAGCAACAAGGCCGTGACGGAGGAGTCCACTCCGCCGGACATGCCGACCACGATGCGAGGTTTAGAATTGATTTTCACGTTTGTCCTTTTTCCCGCGTGCGGGGGAAAGTTAGATAGGGGGACGAGCTTGCTCGTTAGTCATAATGAGTCAATAACTCCAACGGATAGCGTTTCCCTGACAGATAATCTTCCAGGCAACGCAAGATCAGTGGGCTGCGATGGCGCTCCTGCGTGGCTCGTATCTCATCAGGTGCCAGCCATGCGGCTTGCAGGATACCTGTGTCCAGTGGGCGCTCTGGATCGTGTCCGGTAAGCGCGCCAGTAAAGGCGAAACGCAGATAAGTGGTGTCTGATTCGGTCGAGTGCCAGTGATAGATGCCGAGCAGATGTTGCGGGACAAAGTGATAGGCTGATTCTTCCAAGGTTTCGCGCACTATGGCGGCGACTAGCGATTCATCGGCTTCGAGATGTCCTGCGGGCTGGTTAAACCTTGCGCCTTTTTCGGTTTCTTCTTCAATCAGTAAAAACTTTCCGTCGCGCTCAATGACGGCGGCGACAGTGACATTAGGTTTCCAAATCATATTCATATTCTACAAATAAAAAAGGCAGGGTCACCCCTGCCTTCTTTAACTGCGTGCGTGTTACTTAGCAGCAGCGTCAGCCTTCTTTGCTTTCTTTGCTTTCTTTGCTTTCTTTGCTGGCTTAGCTTCATCCTTGGCAGCAGGAGCAGCCTTGGCAGCAGGAGCAGCCTTAGCAGGAGCCATAGCTGCGTCAGCAGCAACGGCGGTGAAAGAAACAGCAGCGAATACAGCAGCGATCAATACAGATAACAGTTTGCTCATTGTGAACTCCATTTTTAGTAGATTAATAAACGTTTATGACACTACTGTGTCGGTGCCTATAACGCGCTGCGTATTTGTTCGGTTGACACCGTAAATGCATTGCCTATATGGTGCCGGGGGGGGGACTCGAACCCCCACGCCATCTCTGGCACCGGATTTTGAGTCCGGCACGTCTACCAGTTCCATCACCCCGGCTAAGCGGGGCGCATTATCCATGAAGCGGTGTGCCATATCAACTACAATCCCCTTTTAGTTATATTTACACGGTTGTTCATGCGTACCGACGAATTTGATTTTGATCTGCCTGAGTATCTGATCGCACAGCATCCCCCCGAGCAACGCGGAGCCAGCCGCTTGTTGTACGCGCATGAAGGTGTGCTGGAGGACTGCCATTTTGCTGATCTGATGCGGCTGGTAAGGCCGGACGATGTGTTGGTTCTGAACGACACGCGCGTCATCAGGGCGCGTTTGTTCGGAGAAAAAGAGAGTGGTGGCAAGGTCGAAGTGCTGGTCGAGCGCGTGCTAAGCGATCACGAGGTATTGGCACAAGTGCGCGCCAGTCATGCGCCTCAAGCCGGGAGTCGCCTGCTATTGGCAGGGACTTTGTCTGTAAAGGTGCTGGGACGCGAGGGCGAATTCTTCCGCTTGCGATTTCCCGTTGACGAGCATGTTTTGGAGTTACTGGAACGTCATGGCCAGTTGCCTTTGCCTCCCTACATCACTCACTCGGCAAATGATGAAGACGAGCATCGCTATCAAACCGTGTTTGCGCGCGAGGCAGGCGCGGTGGCGGCACCTACAGCCGGGTTGCATTTCGATGACGTCATGCTGCAAGCCCTGCGAGACAAGGGCTTGCGCATCGCCTATGTGACGCTGCATGTCGGTGCGGGCACCTTTCGGCCGGTGCGCACCGATCACATTGAAGAACACACGATGCACAGTGAACGCTACGCAATCCCGCAAGCCACTGTAGAAGCCATTGCTCAAACGCGCAGTGCAGGCGGAAGAGTGATTGCGGCTGGGACGACCAGCTTGCGCGCATTGGAAAGTGCAGCGGCGGGTGGTGAACTGGTCGCGGGAGAGAGCGAGACCAACATCTTCATTGTGCCGGGTTATCGCTTCAAGGCAGTAGATGTGCTGCTCACCAACTTTCACTTGCCGCGCTCGACGCTGCTGATGCTGGTTTGCGCTTTTGGCGGGATGAGTGAAATGCTGGCGGGATATTGCCATGCAGTAGAAAAAAAGTATCGCTTCTTCAGCTACGGCGACGCGATGTTGATTGAAAGAAAACCATGAAATTTACTTTACATAAAACTGACGGCCTTGCCCGTCGCGGCACACTTAACCTTGCCCACGGCACGGTCGAAACCCCGGCCTTTATGCCGGTGGGCACCTATGGCACGGTAAAGGCTATGTCGCCGATCGAATTAAAAGAGATTGGCGCGCAGATTTTGTTGGGCAACACTTTTCATCTATGGCTGCGTCCGGGGCTGGAGGTGATCGAAGCGCACGGCGGGCTGCACCGCTTCATGGGATGGGATGGGCCGATACTCACCGACTCGGGCGGATTTCAAGTGTTCAGTCTGGGGGCGTTGCGCAAGATCACCGAAGATGGTGTGAAGTTCCAGTCGCCGGTGAACGGCGATAAATGTTTCCTGTCGCCGGAAAAATCGATGCGCATTCAAAAAGTATTGAACTCCGACATCGTGATGATCTTCGACGAGTGCACGCCGTATCCGGCGGACGAGAGGACGGCGGGGGAGTCGATGCGTTTGTCGTTGCGCTGGGCAGAGCGCAGCAGGCGCGCGCACGAGGGCAATACCAACGCGCTGTTCGGCATCGTGCAGGGCGGAATGCATGAGCATTTGCGCGATGAGTCGCTGCGCGAGCTGGAGCGTATCGGCTTCGACGGTTACGCGATTGGCGGGTTGTCGGTGGGCGAGCCCAAGGAAGATATGCTGCGCATCCTCAAGCACACCGCGCCGCAGTTACCTGCCGATAAGCCGCGCTACCTGATGGGCGTCGGTACGCCGGAGGATCTTGTGGACGCGGTGACGCAGGGCATAGACATGTTCGATTGCGTGATGCCTACGCGAAATGCGCGCAACGGTATGTTGTTCTCCCGCTTTGGGGACTTCAAGATCAAGAACGCGCAATACCGGCTGGATATGCGCCCGCTGGACGGACAGTGCACTTGCTACACCTGCCGCAATTTCACCCGCGCATATTTGCACCACCTGCACCGCCTCAACGAAATTCTTGGTGCGAGACTCAACACCATCCACAATCTGCACTACTATCAGGAACTGATGGCAGGAATCAGAGCGGCCATCGCGGCGGACAAGTTCGAGGAATTCACAGCCCGCTTCAGACAACAGCGCATCCAGGGTTGAGGTATTGGGTTTGCACTCAGCGCGCCAATTCGGAGACTACTGCGGAGGTTGGAGTGGAATCAACGATTGGGTGATGCGCATGTCCCGCTGTTCCATTACAAGCGCTAAAAATTCGTCGGCAGGCAATGGGCGGCTGAACAAAAATCCCTGTGCCTGGTGGCAGCCGAGCTGCTGCAAGGATGCGAGTTGCGCATCTGTCTCGACCCCTTTCGCAACCACCGACAGGTTAAGGCTATTCGCCAACGCGATGATCGTAGATACGATTGCCACATGGTCGGCATCGTCTGGCAGATCCTGAATGAACGAGCTATTGATCTTGAGCATGTCAATCGGGAAGCTCCTCAAATATCCGAGACTCGAATAGCCGGTGCCGAAATTATCCAGAGAGAATTTTATGCCGATGCGCTTAAGTGCTTCGAAATTGGAGAGAATGGATTCGTTCATCTCGGTCAGCAGTCCATCCGATATTTCGATGTGCAAATTCCTCGGGTCGATCTCTGCCTGTTCGGTTACGCCGGCGATCATTTGGGCCAGGCCCGCCGTCACGAAATGGCGCCGCGACAAGTTGACCGACATCATGAAATTATCCATCCCCAGCCCGTTTTCACGCCATGTTTGCAACTGCGCGCAAGCTTCGCTGAGTATCCATTCGCTGAGTGGCACGATGAGTCCGCATTGCTCACTCATGGGGATAAATTCTGCCGGTGACAGCCAGGGTCCATGAGGATTGGGCCAGCGCAGCAGTGCTTCGGCCCCGACGATCATTCCCGACTTCAGGTCTACGATGGGCTGGTAATAGAGCGTGAATTCGTTATTGCCGAGGGCGCGCCACATTTCGTCATCCATTTGCACCTGCTGTTGCACCTCCTCGTCCATGTGTTCGACGAACATCTGGTGCCTGTTGCGACCGAGGCGCTTGGCGCTATGCATCGCCATGTCAGCTTTTCGTATCAGCGTTTCTGCATCTTTTCCATGTTCAGGATAAATGGCGATGCCGAGGCTGGCAGTGAGGTGAAGCTCGCGTCCATTTTCTTCAATGGGTGCAGAGATGGCTCCGAGCATCTTTTTGGCGATCTGGAACAGATCCACGTTGGAGTGGATGTCGGACAAACTCACGACGAATTCATCGCTACCGTAACGAGCGGCGGTGTCGCTTTCGCGCAGACAACGTGACAGACGTTGCGCCATGGTTTGCAACACCTTGTCGCCGATGTCATGCCCCAGGGAATTATTGATATTCTGGAAACTGTCGAGATCGATAAAAGCCACGGCAAGCAGATTGCTGTGGCGTTCCGCTGAAGCCAGCGATTGCGTGATCCGGTCCAGTAGCAGCAAGCGGTTTGGTAAATTGGTCAACGTGTCGTGGGTGGTCACGTGCCGGAGACTCTGCTCGATACGGCGTTGTTGCTCGTATTGCCTCCTGATAACGCTGTCGGCGTGCCTGGCGATGAGGAAAAGGATGCCGTAGAGTGCGGTCAGTACTGCGACCACGCTCAAAGTGACAAGGTGTTGTTGCCTTTCGTCACTTGCCAACAGGTCAGTGATGTCGGTATAGACCGTCATCACACCTTCGATCGGCGCGTCCGCACCGCTGCGTAGCGGGATGGAGCTGGATAATACATCGCGATTCACGAGCTCCCCGTCGAAGGCGCTGAAGTTGTCGTGGTGGGTGATTTCGCTTAGCACAATCCCTTGGCTCGCCGAGAGAAACCCGGCATCGCTGCTATCGCTTGTACCGATCTGCGTTGTATCAGTTGAGAACAGCGTGCGTCCGTCGAGTTGGTAGATTTGCACTCTGACCGTTGGGGTATTGCGCACTGCATCATGCAGGGTATGGCCTAATTCGGCGATGTCGGGATGACGACGCAGGGAGTCTGCGTCAAGTGATTTTGCCGTTTCGGCGAAGCTGCGAAACTGTGGCCAAATGCTGCTTGAAAAAGCCTGCATAAGGGTAATGTTTTGGCTTTCGCCAAATCTCAGCAAACGGCTTTTTTCAAATAACTGATGAAGTGTGCCGAGGGCGATTGCCACCAACACCATTGAGATCAGGCTCGCGATAGAAAAATAACGCAGTAATCTAAACATGAGCTCCCCTGTTGTGCGGTGCCTTCAATTATCCAACTGCTTCAGAAGAATGGGTATCCCGATGGAAACTTTCTGCGCGGTATTCTATTCTCCACATTTTGCTGCGCTGACCGCATGGTACAGACACGCGCCTCTCTGGATACCTCTAGCTGGCGGGCACTTCGTCGAAGGATCATATTGGAAAATTCTGCGCCCTGTCAATGCAAGGGGGAACCCCAAGCGGCAAGGAGTTAGACATGTTTATCGACTTCCAGCATTTTATGCTTGGTTTGTTCGTGGGCAGGTGACGACATCCAAGCCAGATAGTCGTCAATGTTCATGGGCTTGGCGAAATAATAACCTTGCAGCATTTCTACTCCCATGGAACCAAGCAGAACAGCGGTGCGTGCGTCTTCTACCCCTTCTGCGACGCATTTCAGGTTCAGCGACTGGGCGATGGAGACGATTGCCGCGGCCATGGTGAAGCCACTCTTCTCATGGATGCGCTTGACGAAAGACTTGTCCAGCTTGAGTTCATCGGCGGGAATCTCATGCAATTGGGACAGTGATGAATAGCCCACGCCGAAATCATCAATGGAAATACCAAAACCCTTGGTATCCAACTCGACAATGCGCTCGCGCGCATAGGCCACATCAGAAAGCGCGATACTTTCAGTGATCTCCAGCATGATGCGGCCGGGTTCGATGTTGACGCGCGCTACGTCATCGCAGAGTTGCTGGACGATGATGTTGGAAAAAAGTTGTCGTTTGGAAAGATTAACCGATAAACGATAATGGCTTGGCAACAAAGTCAGGGCATGTAATGCTTGTTGCCAAACTGTTTGCCCGAGCTTGTCGATCAACCCCAGGCTTTCAGCCATCGGGACGAATACCGATGGGGGTACCCAGCCTTGTTCAGGATCATGCCAGCGGGCCAATGCTTCGACCCCGACCACCTGTCCGGTTTTAGCCGACAGTATCGGTTGTAGCCAGCACATGATTTCATCGCCGTGTACCGCCTGCATCAACCGACTTTGGATATGGAACGACTGCCGGTTGGTTGTCTTGCCGGCGATGACGTTGAAGAACTGGATGTTGTTCCGACCTTGTGCCTTGGCGTAGAACATCGCGCGGTCCGCTTGGGCCAACAACATTTCGCCGTTTTCCGCATCGTCCGGATACACCGCGAAACCTGCGCTAAAGGTAAACGGGAAATTCGTGTTATCAATCGTGATGTTGTCGCGTGCCATTAAAGCCAATTTTTGCGTGATATCTTTGGCGTCCTCCATACAAGTCAATTCAGGGCACAGCACCACAAATTCATCGCCGCCCCAACGCGATAAAGTATCGGTGCTGCGCAAAGCCGTTTGCAGTCTTTGCGCGACTTGCTTGAGCATGTGATCCCCGGTCTTGTGGCCGAAGTTATCGTTCACCTGCTTGAAGTGATCGAGATCGATGAAACCCAAAGCCACATGCTGGCCAGTACGTCCGGCCCGGGTGATTGCCATTTCTAAACGGTCTTCCAGCAGCACACGATTGGGCAAGTCTGTCAGCGAGTCATGCAAAGCCATGTGGTTGATCTGGCGTTCCTGGCGGTAGGTGGTGGTGATGTCGCGCACCACGCCACGGATGCTTACGATTTTGTTGTTAAGGATCACTGTGGCAAAGCGTCCCTCTACCCAGAAATGCCTGTCAATATTATGCTGGTGGATTATCCGGAACCGGATGTTGAATTGATTCTTCTGGTTATCGTTCAGGGTGCCAAGATGTTTCAGCAATTCATTGCTGTCTTCAGGATGTACACAGTTGATGATGGTGCAGGAGGATAGGTTGTCTATGCCGGTCATGATTTTCCAGGCATCAGTGGCACGCAGCAAGCGCCCATCCGGGGCCAGTTCGATAACCGCATCCTGCAGCAATTCCAACGTTTGCAAGTAAGCGCGCTGCTCTTCATTACGTGCAGCGGAACTCGTCATCAACGAAGACAACGCTTGCGCTACCACGGTGACCTGATCTTCTGAGGCAGTTTTGGCAACTTGCAGCAGATCGCGGATTTGATTGCTAACCTCGCCGCGCTGCTCATTTTTGAAGCGTACGGCTGCACTGGCCAATGCATCCAGCCTTGTTCCGAGCTGTCTCAACCAGCGGCCAAAAACCATGAACAGCAGTAGGCCAAACATCAGCGTGACACCGACAGAAGCACCCAGCACAAATTGAACCGGCAGGATATTTTCTAACGGAGCACGTTCCGTCACTGTTAATGGTGCTTTCTGGCCTTCTGAAATTAATACATCTGTCAAGCTGATGCTGCCTTCCTGATATTTTTTTCCTTTTATTGTGAATTCGGAATATCCTCCACTGGAAAATGGATGCATCGATTCCATGCCCAGGTTGCCGGTGGAGCTCAGCAACGCTTTGGAGCCCAGCGTAAGAAAGAGGGGCGAGTCAGGAAAGCTCACGCGATGCAGCATGGCGCTATCCCATGCCTTGAGAAAGAAAATATATATATTCTCGCCTTTGGTGGGGGGGGATTTCCTTATTTTTGTGTACAGGGTGTTATGCTGATCGTCATACCAGTAAGGTTGATCATCTTTCACGGCATTCAGTAAATCGGGCTTGTCGGTGTTGTTCCAAAAATTGAACAATATCTTTCTTCTATCCACATCGACAATAACGATACCTTCAAATGCCATGCTTTGTGCCTGGGCAGTCAAAAAAGCATTCAACTTCTGGTTGCGCTCATTTTCTTTCAAGTCGAGCAAGCCGGTCCAATCGATGACATCGAGTAATTGATCTGCGCCATCGCCCCAGATCCGTTGTTGACTCTGGAGACGCGGCAATAAATGGTTTAGGTCGTCGGTCATCGCTGCCCGATTTAACCGGTCGGTTTGTTGCTGGTAAGCCAGCACGATCAAGACGCTCATCACTACAGAGAATAAAGCTAACAACAGTACTAACCGGCGGCTGAATGTCTGCCGTAACGTGGAGGTATGTTTAGTCTTGAATAAAGTGAGTTTCAACGGGGCTTAATTCGCAGTCATATTATGGATATATTCGCCGCGCACAAAATCGCCAAATAGCAAACTCGTTTCCGCCTTGGTGGCCGCTATGGAGTGGAAAAAATTTTCTGTCGTTGCCAAAGCTTCCGGATTCCAGGCGATGCGTTTTGTAAACATGCCGGGATTGCTCTGCAATTTATCGGCCACAAGCTTGTTTTGGGCAGCAGATTCGAAGCCGGGTTGTCCGGCGAGCTTATCAATGATTTCCTGGGCGGAATGCGTGGACATCCACTGCAAGGTGCGATCGAACATGAGCTGGATTTTTTTCACGGTCTCGGGGTGTTGCGTATATATTTCTTCGCGTGTGGCCACCGTGGCGTGTATGAGCGTTCCGCCGATCAGCTCGCGGCTTTGTTTCGGGGGATACAAATCCACCAGCCTGACGGCAATGCCTTTCTGAACCAGTTCCGAGGCAAAAGGTTCATCCCCCATCAGGACATCGACAGCTTTGCTGGCCAGTGAGCTTGCCTGCGCTTCGCGAGTTTGTCCGGCTGAGACGAATTGCACATCTTTCGGGTTTTTGGGATTGAGTCCGCTGCGCCGCAGCAGATATTCCGTCAGCATGTATCCCTGAGAACGTTGCGTACTGGTGTTGGAGGCTATGCCTTGCGCTGTGCCGATACTCATGCTCTTGCCCTTGAGGTCTGCGAGGCTGTGCACCTTGTTTTTGAGGCCGGAGCGCAACAGAAGCACGAACATTGCTGACTGGCTGAGTTGGCCGATGGCGACGATGGGCAAACCATCCGCGCGGCCGGCGGCAATGGCGGGCATGCCGATTGCCATGAAATCGCTGTTGTTGTTCATCATGTCGCGCATGGCCAAAGGACCGTTGGAAAAATAGCGCAGCTTGAGTTCCAGACCTACCTCGCGGTCTGCTCCGATGGCCTTGGCAACATAGACGGGCAGATAAGACAAAGGACCCGGACCGGGTACGGCGAGTATGATGGATTCGGCATGGGCGGTTGCGGACAAGGTCATCCACAAAATCAGCAGGACATTGAAAATAAAATGTTTCATTGATTCTCCATTCGTGGCGTATTGTTTCAGAGATAAGGCTTTTCGGCAATATACCTGTACCTGCTACTATAACTCATTAAAAAAGTTTTTGATCGCCAGCACTCGTTGATTTAGATCCCCATATTTCAATTCGATGCGCAGCTTGTCCTGCCCGGCCATTTTGACGTGGCGCTTGCTCTGGATCAGCGTGATGATCTTCATCGGATCGATAGGCGGGTTGGGCACGAACTGAATGACGATGGCTTCCGACGACGCATCCACTTTGCTGATGCCGAGCGGCTTGGCGGCGATGCGCAAGCGGTGGCAGTCGAGCAGGTGCTGCGCAGGGTCCGGTAACAGTCCGAAGCGGTCGATCAGTTCCTGCTGCATGTCGTCGAGTTCATCCGAAGAGGCGCAATTTGCGAGGCGTTTGTAGATCGCCAGCCGTTGGTGGATGTCACCGCAATAGTCACTGGGCAACAGCGCGGGTGTGTGCAGGTTGATTTCGGTGGTCACGCCGAGCGGGTGTGCCATGTCCGGTTCTTTGCCTTGCTTGAGCGAACTGATCGCGGCGGCGAGCATGTCGTTGTATAGCGAAAAGCCGATCTCCTGCATCTCGCCGCTCTGCGATTCGCCGAGCACTTCGCCCGCGCCGCGTATTTCGAGGTCGTGCATCGCGAGGTAGAAGCCGCTGCCGAGCTGTTCCATCGCCTGGATCGCTTCGAGGCGTTTCTTTGCCTGGGCGGAGAGGGCTTCGGTTTCGACCAACAGATAGGCGTAAGCCTGATGGTGCGAACGTCCGACGCGGCCTCTTAATTGGTGTAACTGTGCCAGGCCGAAACGGTCGGCGCGGTTCATGATGATGGTGTTCGCGGTCGGGATGTCGATACCGGTCTCGATGATGGTGGTGCATAGCAGCACATTGAAACGTTGCTGGTAAAAATCGCGCATCGCCGCTTCGAGCTCGCGCTCGTTCATCTGCCCATGCACCACCCGGATGCGCGCCTCAGGCAGCAGGCGCTCCAGTTTTTCCTGCATGTTGGCGATGGTCTCCACTTCATTATGCAGAAAATACACCTGTCCGCCGCGCTTCAGCTCGCGCAGCACCGCCTCGCGGATGATGCCGTCGCTGGCCTGCGCGACGAAGGTCTTGATCGACAAGCGGCGCTGCGGCGCGGTGGCGATCACCGAAAAATCGCGCAGTCCTTCCAGCGACATCGCCAGTGTGCGCGGGATAGGCGTCGCGGTCAGTGTCAGCACATCCACTTCCGCTCTTAACGCTTTCAACCTTTCTTTTTGCTGCACGCCGAAGCGGTGTTCCTCGTCGATGATGACCAGACCGAGGTTGTGGAACTTCACGCCTTTCTGGATCAGCTTGTGCGTGCCGATGATGATGTCGAGCTTGCCGTCCTCCATGTCCTTCAGCGCTTGCGTTTGTTCCTTCGCGGAACGGAAGCGCGACAGCTCGGCGATCTTGACCGGCAGATCGGCGAAGCGGTTAGAGAAATTCTGGAAGTGCTGTTCGGCGAGCAGCGTGGTGGGCACCAGCACCGCCACCTGCTTGCCATCCATCGCCGCGACGAACGCGGCGCGCAACGCGACCTCGGTCTTGCCGAAGCCGACGTCGCCGCAGATCAGCCTGTCCATCGGCTTGCCGGATTGCAGGTCGAGGATCACCGCTTCGATCGCGGCGGTTTGATCCGGTGTTTCCTCGAATCCGAATCCTGCGACGAAAGCCTCGTAATCATGAGGTGTCAGCTTGAAGGCGTGACCCTTGCGTAACGCGCGCTGCGCGTAGAGATTCAGCAGCTCGGCGGCAGTATCGCGCACCTGCTTCATTGCGCGGCGCTTGGCCTTGTCCCACGCGCCGCTGCCGAGCTTGTGCAACGGCGCGGTTTCCGCCGCGCCGCCGCTGTAGCGGCTGATCACATGCAGTTGCGCGACCGGCACGTACAGCTTGTCCTCGCCGGCATATTCCAGCAGCAGGAATTCGTTCTCGCCCTCGCCGAGATCGAGGTTCACCAGACCCTGATAACGCGCGATGCCGTGCTGTTCGTGCACCACCGGGTCGCCGACCTTGAGTTCGGACAGGTCGCGCAGCATGCCTTCCACGTTGCTCTTCTTCGCGGCGCGTGAAGCGCGGCTGCGCGGTTGAGCGGCATACAACTCTGTCTCGGTGACAAGTGCAAGATTCTCATCGGAGAGTATGAAGCCGTTCTGCAACGCGGCGACACAGAGCATGAACTTTTCTTTGCTGGCGATGAAAGATGCATAGTCTTCGCACAGCGCGGGCGACAGGCCATATTCGTTCAGATAACCTGAGATGATCTCGCGCCGTCCCAGACTGTCGGCGAGCAGCAACACACGGCCTTGATAAGCTTGCAGGAAATTCTGGAATGCCTGCGTGGGGATTTCGGCGCGGCGGTTTACCGCGATGTCGGGGAGGGGGGTGGTGGGGCAGGGAGTGAGTGTCGCACCGCTTTCGTCAGCGACAATGTCCAGGCGAGCAAAATCCTTCAAGCGGATGAAAAATTGCTCCGCATCCATAAACAACTCTTTCGGCTCCAGCAGCGGGCGCTGCGGGTCGCCCCTGAGCAGGTTATAGCGTGATGCCGCATCTTTTGCGAAAGTGGCGATGGCCTCGTTCACATCGTGATGCAAGCACAGCGTGGAGTGTTTGGGCAGATAGTCGAACAGCGTGGCGGTCTTTTCAAAAAACAGCGGCAGGTAATACTCGATGCCCGCCGGGGCATTACCCTTGCTGACGTTCTTGTAGATGTGTGAGCGGGAAGGATCGCCCTCGAAGCGTTCGCGGAAATTCTGGCGGAAGCGTTGTTGTCCGGCCTCGTCGAGCGGGAATTCGCGCGCTGGCAACAAACGGATCTCCGGCACCGGATACAAGGTGCGCTGTGTGTCCACATCGAAGGTGGCGATGGTCTCGATCTCGTTGTCGAACAGGTCGATGCGGTACGGCAATACGCTGCCCATCGCAAACAGGTCGATGATGCCGCCGCGCACGCAGTATTCGCCGGGTGACAGCACCTGCTGCACATGGTTGTATCCGGCGAAGGTCATCTGCTCGCGCAGCCTGGCAATGTCGAGCTTCTCACCGCGCTTCAGAAAAAAAGTAAAGGCGGCGAGATATTCGACCGGAGGTAATGGATACAGCGCAGTGGTCACCGGAACTATCAGTACGTCGCACGATTGGCTGCGCACGTGATGCAGCGTTGCCAATCGCTCGGAGATCAGATCCTGATGCGGCGAGAAATGGTCGTAAGGCAGCGTCTCCCAGTCCGGCAGCAGATGCACGCGCGATTTTGGAGCGAAGAACGGGATCTCTTCCACCAGCCGCTGCGCCTCCAGTGCATTCGCGGCGATGATTATCAGCGGCGCATGTTGTGCGGCGCATTGCGCCAGCGCCAGCGCATCGGACGAACCTTGCAAGTTCGTGTAGCGCGGGCGGGAATGTGAAGAAGAGAGCAGCATGCAAATCAACGGGTAAAAGGGCGCGCATTATAAGCCAAGCATG
>JANXXH010000059.1 GCA_025350705.1 Gallionella sp. | reverse complement strand
GTGAGCAAAATGAAGGGGAAATCTCCGGTATGAAGCCTGTTCGGAGTGAGATCGTGATGAAAACGGATCAACTTTTTAACAATTCGGGCGCATCTGAAAAGTTTTTGCTTCATGCGGATACTTGTTCAGCACTTCCTTAAGCTGTTCTTAGTATTATTTGGATTGTTCCTTGTACTAAAAGCACTGTTCTTGTTCCTGTTTGTCCCTATGTACAACCAAGGCTATTGGTACTATTTCCTGATGGTGGGTATTTGCAATGTGATTTTTGCGTTTGCCGTCGGCTTTTATCTCAAGAAAAACAGCAAAGCAATCTGGGGGGCATATTCATTTGTTTAACAGTCATACTGTTTCGCATGCCGAATGATATTTATTTCATCAAATCGTCGAACGATCAAGGCTCTGGCGTTGGAACCAACTTTGATTACCCTCTAACCGATCCTTACACTCAAAACTTCTCCACCATTTCTTATGCGCTATGGAGCAACAGCGACGAAATTCGCAAGTTTCTCATTGAGAGCGCCCCCAATGCCAAGCTTATAGACAACCTGGATGGCATGTATGTCTACTTGCTGGATATTCCCGGCGAAAGTATCACTGGACTGGCATCCAGCTCGAAAGAACTGGCAAGGCGAAAGGAGGTCGGTATTTGGAAAAGTTTGCTATCAAGGGGATTTTCTATTGTGCCGGGCTATGGCTACATTAATCCAAAAAATTTCCCGAAAACAATCAGAGTTGTCGATGTATTGCATCCACCATCATCGCCCATTTCATTCTATAGAGTTGAACTTGTTACTGACGTCCCTAGCTCACTGAAATAATACCCGGCGAACACCAATAAATCAGGTACGCCCAACGCCCTTTTGCCTCTGGTGCCCTTGAGTAGACTTTAATAATAGGAGTACCTGGTATGACTACTCGGATTCCATCCTCTCTCAAATGGATGACTAATCTGCGCGATATTGAATGACTGGTGTTCTACGGTGCTTTGTTTGGCGCAAAATTCACAGTGGCCAGACGTTTGCGAATAAGTTCTGAATCGTTATGGATTCGCTTTAGTATCTTATTGTGTTCTGAAACTTCCCAGCGGCTTTCTACCTCCAATCTCGTCTCATTTCCGTAGCGCTTTTGCAGAAATGGGATGCATGCTTCTGCAAACATAAGTGCTAGGGACTCTGAGTCTATATGAGCCATTGCTGTATAACCGCAAAGTCTGACGTGTGGACTTAAAAAAACATCGCTCTTCTCATCCTGGTAGTGCAACGCAGAAAGGATTCGAGAAGTCATCCGTGGCACAATCGTAAAAAATGATATGCGGTGCATAGCTTTTTATCCTTGTTCAGTTGCACAGTGGGCTTGCCATGCTGGTATATATATGTTGATGTCCCACCCAATACTGCTTTGTGCCGAACCAGTCTTTGACAACGGAATCACCAACCCAATTTGAAATATTCCGCCAAGCTGGTCAAGCCAAAAGCCAGCACAGTAACAGCCATCACGCCGGTTGCCAGCCAGCCCAGCCAACGCAGGCGGATGCCAATTACAAACTTGCCCATGATTTCTTGTTGGGTCGCGAGACGCATCATGGCGATCATCAAGGGAACGGATATCACGCCGTTGATCACGGCGCTCCACAACAATGCTTTAACCGGATCGATCGGGCTAAAGTCCAGCAGCACGCCAACCATGGTTGCCAAAGCGATGATTGCATAAAAGTCCTTTGCCGCTTTGAGCTCCAAGCCCAGGCCGGACGGCCAGCGAAAGGTTTCCGCTACCGCATAGGCCGCAGAACCTGCCAGCACGGGTACAGCCAACATCCCGGTACCGATGATGCCTGCGGCAAATAATATAAACGTGAATTCTCCACCGATCGGGCGCAATGCTTCAGCGGCTTGGGCGGAAGTCTGGATATCATGCACGCCGTGTGTATAAAGAGTGACTGCTGTAGTCAGCATGATGAAGAAGGCGATGATGTTGGAGAATGCCATGCCCAGCATGGTGTCGATATTGATGCGGCGCAAATGATGCCCGGCATCTTCAGGCAAGTGGCGCAGGGAGGCGCCATCGCGTTGCAATTTCAGTTCTTCTACTTCCTGGCCTGCTTGCCAGAAAAACAGATAGGGGCTGATCGTGGTACCAAAAATTGCCACGATGAGCAGCAGATAATTCTGCGAAATTTCAAGCTTCGGCACAAATGTCCCGCGCAACACTTCACCCCACGGCACATGCGAGGCAAATACGGTCCCCACATAAGCGAACAATGTCAGCGTCAGCCACTTCAATATGCTTACGTAACGTTGGTAAGGTATGAACACCTGCAACAGCAAACAGGTCATGCCCAGCGTAACGGCATAGATGTGCCGCGGCCCGCCGATCACCAATCTGACGGCATCCGCCATCGCCGCCAAGTCTGCACCGATGTTGATAGTATTCGCCACCAGCAGCAGTGTAACCAGGGACAGCGTGATCCCGCGCGAATTGGTTTTCGCCAGGTTGACCGCCAGACCGTGGCCTGTGACGCAGCCGATGCGCGCGCTGATGACCTGGATGCCGACCATTAGCGGATAAGTGATCAGCAGCGTCCACAGTGTGCCAAAACCATATTGCGCACCGCCTTGTGAATAGGTGGCGATGCCGCTGGGGTCATCATCAGCGGCGCCGGTAATCAAGCCGGGACCAAGCTTGCCAAGCCATTGGGAGAGCGTTTTTTTCATTAGCAGAATAGTTGATTTGGTTCAAGATGAGAGTGGCGATTTTGCGCTACTTTTCTGCCGACAACCTGACCAACTGTTGATCAATGTGATTGAGCCAATGGTGCCCGTGTAGTGCGAATTGAAGATTCGCTTCCGAAGGAATCTAACCATCTATAGTGTTGCACTTTAACCATTAGGCATCTGGCGACCGCGTCAACCTTAATGAACATGCACCGCTTTGTCCAAATGCAATATGCAAGCATGGTTGGTTGTACCTTGCTCTACTTGCAAGGTGCTGTGCTGGACGGAGAAACGTACTTTGAGCGTCTGCATGATGTCGTCCATGAAAGCATCGCCAGGGTAACCTTCTGGCATGATCAAATGGGCAGTCAGGGCACTCTCGGTAGTGCTCATACCCCAGATATGCAGATCGTGGATGTCGGTAACACCGGGGCATTGGCGCAGATAGTTACCCACTGCCGATACATCGATGTGCGGCGGAACAGCACTCAACGCCAGTTGCACTGACTCGCGCAGCAAGCCCCAAGTATTGAACACGATAACGGTTACGATGACCAGACTGATCACCGGATCAAACCAGTACCAGCCAGTGAACATCATCGCTATGCCGGCAACGGCCACGCCCAACGAAACAGCCGCATCGGCCAACATGTGCAGGTAGGCACCGCGAATATTCAAGTCGCCCTTACTCCCCTTTACAAACAACCACGCCGACAGCCCGTTGATCATGATGCCGATACCAGCCACCCATGTAACCGTCAAACCGGCTACCACGGGAGGTTCCGAGAAGCGCTGTATTGCTTCCCACGCAATGGCCCCGCATGCCACCAGCAGGAACATGGCGTTTGCCAAGGCAGCAAGAATCGAGGTGCTGCGCAGGCCATAGGTGTAGCGTTCGCTCGGCGCTCTGCGACCAAATGTTGCTGCGCCTAATGCCAGCAACAAGCCCAACACATCGGACAGGTTGTGCCCGGCATCAGCCATCAGCGCTGTCGAATTGGCAATGAAACCAAAAACAAACTCGATGACGACAAAAGTGACATTCAAGGCGATGGCAATGACAAAGGCACGGCCATGATCATTCGGGGCGCCGTGGTGGTGGGAACCATGCAAGTGCCCGCCATGATCGTGGGAATGGTTATGTCCGTGGTGATGTGCCATTAAAATCTTTCGTGAGAGGTTCCTGCATGCAACAGCCTTATTTGGTCAGGCCAATCAAAATTGGCTACATACGCTGTATTGTTACGCCATTTTTACAATGGTACACCGATAATCGCTTTCAGGACGGTCTCCGGAGATTGGCCCAACGTGCGCCCAATCCCGACATTAAAATCCCACTTACCCAAGTTAAAGTCTGTGGCCCAGTAGTTCGAATGACTGCTTTGGGGTTGATTCGGGTCACTATGATTGGCCCCAAGGAATGAATAGTTCTCGATGCCAAGCTGCAATCCCTCCCTGATTTGATATGCAATTTTGGTATCAATCTCGGATGTGGCGGCTTGAATGGGATGGCTTTTCAGTGCCCGGTCAAGGTTTAAGTTCATACCCAGCGTCCACGGATCAGTTTTCCAAACACCGATTAACTTGATTTCACCACTCGTTTGATCCTGATAAAAGCGCCTTGAAAGTTGCCCGACCTCAACATTCACTGCCCAATAAAAAATGGAAGCTGTGGAAGGTGCCTTGGGCCGCCATCTGGTGCGAAGCTTCATGCCATCTGTTTGAGGCGATCCGCCCGGATCCTTGACAGTCAACCAGTACGCCGCCACTTCCCAATTGGTATTGATGCCATAACTAAACTCCGGTGTGACACGAAATTGATGATACGTTGACTGCGATCCTGAGGAGACAAAATTGGTATGCAGATCAAGGCCGGGTTTCCCAACATCAGCGAAATCGTCAAGATAGACCTGAATCTCCTCCGGGGCCGCGTTTACATCAGCAGACAAAAGTACATTGAAAATAAATGTGCTTGCAATAGCAACGGCATATCTTTGTAAAAATACTTGCTTGCAATTTTCATTGCCCATTTCTAATACTCCTCACTTAATAAAACATCGCGAATCAAGTCTAACTTGTCGCATCCTTGATAGCTTAGCCTGGTACAGTAATGATGATATCCAACTTCTCTGAACCAGACTCGCAGTTTCCATGGCCATTTACACCACGATAGGTAAACTCACACTTTAAAACGTCCCCCTGGAAGGAATGAAGAGTCGCCTGCCCTTCCCATAAATAATTGCCGTTGCCAAGAGAATATTCCTGGTACTTTCGGCTATTAATGCCATAGTCGTTGATGATGGCGCGACTTTCGTCCACTTTGTGCGACTTCCAAGAGCCGTGGTACACGACTCCCTTCATTTCAAGCACTACAGCACCCGCAGAATTTCCCGCGCTGAAATCTAACGTGCCGAGACCAATGAGAGATCCATTAGGTTTGTGCAGTGCAAAACTAGAACTACAACCCGTCATTAACACTGCCAAAATAAATAACAAACTTCCTTTGCATATCCTTCCTGACCAAAAGAAATATTTTAAACTATCTATTTGCCGTGGTTTCATAAGCTACTCTCCTCATAAATGTGATATCAAATGCAGGTGTTCCTATTTAATCCAGACTTAACTCGCGCTCATGAGCGGAACTTTTCAGCGCTCCATAACGCGTTACAACCCACAAATATGCCGAAGGCAATACCAGCAGGGTCAACAATGTGGCGCTGATCAGGCCGCCGATCACCATGTCGGCGAGCGGACGTTGCGTTTCCGCGCCGATGCTATGCGACAGCGCCATCGGCAGCAGGCCGAACATCGCCAGCAAGCCAGTCATCAGCACGGTGCGCAGGCGCGACATCGCGCCGCTATGAACGGTTAGTTTGGGAATATCCGGAATCTTCCAGTCAATCATGCTTGCAATCCTCATGCCGCATGCAAATGCGCTGAGCACCAATTGCTTATTCATCATCGACTTTCAGTCGTGCTTCATCGGCAAAGAAAGGGTACAGGATAGGCAACAGCAGGAGCGTAAACAGCGTGGCAGAGATGATTCCGCCTACGATCACTACAGCAAACGGACGTTGCGTTTCCGAGCCGATACCGTGCGATAACGCCGCAGGCAATAGGCCGATACCGGCCATCAATGCGGTCATCAGGATCGGGCGCAGGCGTGCCACGGCGCCTTGCATCACACTCTCGCGCAAGCCTTTGCCATTGCGCGTGATCTCCATAAACTGCTCCACCATGATTACGCCATTCTGCACCGATATACCGGCCACAGCGATGAAGCCAACAGCGGCGGACACCGACAGGTGCAACCCGGCCAAACCCAGACCGGCGATGCCGCCGATCAAGGTGAATGGCACCATCAGAATAACCAGTAGCGCTTTGCGCATGGAGCGGAATGCCCAGAACAACAGAACAAAAATCAACATCGCTGAAAGCGGAAGGATGACTCTGAGACGCTTGTTGGCCCGTTGCTGATTTTCAAACTGTCCACCCCAAGTAATGCTATAACCCGGCGGCAGTTTCACCTGCTCTCTGACTTTCGCCATTGCTTCAGCAACAAAGCTGCCCTGATCGCGTCCAAGTAGATTGGCTTTTACGGCAACCATTCTCCCTCCTGCTTCACGCCCCACCCTTGCCGCTCCCTGCCGCACTTCGATGTTCGCGATTGATCCGAGGGGCAACGTTCCGCCGCCTGGTAACGCTACAGAAAGATTGGCGATATCATCCACTGCATCACGGTATGGCTTGGCAATTCTCAGAGTAACGTCGAAAAGGCGATCTCCCTCGTAAAACGAATTTACGGCGCTCCCTCCCATCGCGGTCTGGATGGTCGCGTTCACGTCACTAATATTCAGCCCATAGCGGGACATGCGACTGCGATCAAGGGTAATATTCAATTCAGTTTGCCCACCCACTTTGATCGCCTCCACATCCGCCGCCCCCTGAATACCGCCAATTACGCTGGCAACTTGTGACGACTTGCTTTCCAGAATTTCCAAATCAGGGCCAAATATCTTGATTGCGATTGCTCCCTTGATCCCGGACAAGGCCTCTTCCACATTATCTTGAATAACTTGCGAAAAGTTTGTCGGAACACCAGGCATTGCACGAATCTTCCGCGTCATGTCGGCAATCAGCGCTTCTTTGTCCGCAAAACGCCAAGTGTCATGCGGATTGAGGTCAGCCATAATTTCCATATTGTTTGGCCCCTTCGGATCAGTGCCGTCATCGGGACGTCCGACTTGGGTAACGACACTTTTCACTTCAGGGTAAGACCGGAGGATTGCACGAACCTGGCCTTCCACTTCCTTAGTCTTGTCCAACACGGTGGCAGGTGGAAGCGTAATTGTTAGCCAGATATTGCCTTCGTCCAGCATAGGCAGGAATTCACTGCCAAGAAACGGAGCACAGGTCAGCGCAACAGCAAGCAATCCCACTGAGGCTGCCACGATTCGCCTGCGGTGATTCTCGGCCCATAGAAGCAGGCCACGGTAACGTTCCTGCAGTTCGTGCATCCACTTGCTGTGCTTTTCAGCCAAGTCCCTGTTCTTAACTGCGTAACTAAGCAATGCTGGCACCAAAGTCAGCGTCAGCAATATCGCGCCAAGCAGCGCAAAACTTAGAGTGAAGGCCATAGGCGAAAAAATCTTTCCTTCCACGCGCTCGAAGGTAAAGATTGGCAAGAAGGCCAAAATGATGATGGCCTTGGAAAACAAGATCGGACGTCCCAGCTCTATGCCGGTGTATTTGATGAGGTGAACGCGCCAACTGAAGGTCTGGTGTTGAGGCAATGGATCTGCTTTCGCCAAAGCAAGCCTGACCATCAGTGCTTCCACCAGCACCACGGCACTATCAATGATGATCCCAAAATCCACTGTGCCCAAGGAAATCAAGTTTGCAGATACTCCGCGCGCATCCATCAATATAAATGCGAACAAAAGCGACAATGGAATGATGACTGAAACAGCCAATGCGGCATACCAGTTGCGCAGGAATATTATGAGGATCGATATAACCAGCAGTGCGCCAATAATCAGGTTTTCCGAAACGGTGCGTACGGTATGACGGACCAGATCCGTTCGGTCATAGTAAGGAACGATGCGCACGCCTAGTGGGAGCTTTTGACTGATCTCCTGTATTTTTTCTTTCAGGGCCTCAACGACCTTTGTGGCGTTTTGTCCTTTTGTCATGTCCACAATGCCTTGAACCACATTGTCACGATCGTTAAACGCGACGATGCCTGAGCGGGGCCGGTCGCCAATGGCGACTTCGCCGACGTCCCCCACCAATACAGTCTTTCCACCTTGAGCTGTCACAACCACGCGGGCAATATCCTTGACACTCTGGAAGATTCCGACGCTACGCACTACTAGAGCCTCATCGCCGCGTCTCAAGATGCCCCCCCCGGTGTTACCACTATTTGCCCCTAACGCTTGCGCAACCTGCGCCATAGTCACTTTGAATTTTCGCAATAGCGAAGGGGCGACGCGTACTTGATATTCCTTTATGGTGCCCCCGTAACTCACCACATCAGCGACGCCCGGCACTTGCCGCAAGGCGGGGCGCAACACCCAATCCTGAAGTGCACGTACTTCATTAAGCGGCATGTTGGACGGAGTATCCAGAACATATCGATATACTTCACCAACGGCATTGGTAAGCGGTGCAAGACTGGGTTGTATGCCCGGCGGGAAATTTATATTCTGCAATTTCTCCATTACCTGCTGGCGCGCAAAATAATCATCCGTGCGATCCGAAAAAGTAAGAATGACCTCCGACAGCCCAGTAATGGATACCGAACGCAACTGGGTCATGTGCGGCACGCCACTCATTTCGCGTTCTATCGGCAGAGTAACGCTACGCTCTACTTCCTCGGGCGCTTGTCCGGGAACAAGGGTGTCTATCTGCACCTGTACGTCTTGCACATCCGGAAATGCCTCCACCGGCAAATTATCGATGGCACGCCAACCTGCAATCAGCAGTGCCAATGCCCCTGCCAATACGAACACGCGTTGCTGTAGCGCAAAGGTAATGAGTTTTTCAAGCATCAGTCATTGCCGCTCAGTTCTGAATTCAATAATATTGCTCCGCTGGTAACTACACGTTCACCAGCGTGCAATCCCTCCTTGATGTAAGTAAACTCGGCATCCTGAAGGCCAACGGTTACACGGCGGCGCTGCAATACGCCCGGCGATTGTTCAACAAAAATAAAGCTGTAAAGTCCTTGCGTGAACAGCGCGGCGTTAGGAACTCGCGGCAGTCTGGATTTGCTATCCAGAATAGGGCTGATACGCGCGAACATTTCCGGCTTCAATTTATGCAGACTGTTATTCACATCACAACGAGCCTGAAAGCGGCGCATGAGAGGATCCAGCGTTTCGCTGATTACCGTTACTTTTCCAGAAAAAACCTCATTTGGATAGGCGTCCACTTCAATCGAAATGACTTGCCCCACTCTGACCTTGCCCAATAGCAGTTCTGGCAAATCGACGATCACCCACACATGAGCCGGATTGGTGATGACAAACAGCGGATTGGCTGCATCGGGCCTCACTTCACTGCCGACGTTGACTTGGCGCTCACTGACTATTCCATCAATCGGGGCACGCAAAATATACTTACCATCTGCTGCCGTTACCAGATTGCTGCTAAGGTTTGCCATTCGCGCATTCGCGCGCTGTGCCTCCGCCTGTGCCTGACGCCAATCTGCCTCGGCGGATTCCAGATCTTTGAGTGCTAGTGCCTGAACATCAAAGAGTTGTTTGGAACGATCAAATATCTCCTTCTTTCGTAGCAAATCAGCATCAGCCTTCAGGCTATCTGACGCCCCGGCGGCATAGTCTGGCGAGTCTATCCAAAGCAACGGGTCACCTGCCTTAACCTGTTGACCAGCCTCAGCTGTAATTTTGACGATCCGACCGGCAATTGATGAGAAAACGCGCGCAGTGTAATTGTCGTCATAAGCAATACGCGCGTTAAGCCCATCTGTCAGTGGTTCGGGAAAAGCATCCACTGGGTTGATTCTCAAAAATGCCAGCTGCGGCGCATCCGCTGGAAAATACAGTGTATCGGAGGAAGTACGGGCAGCAGGCTTATCGACGGCGACCGCTGGAGGGGCAGCACGAAATTTTTTCAATCCCCAATAGCCTCCGCCAATCACTAAAAGCGATGCGACTACAAAAAAAACAACTCTCTTCCGCGATTGTATCATCTGACAGATTCTCCTTGTGCTGAGGTGATTGGCTGTGCGGCTCGCTGTTCGGAATTTTGCTTTGAATGATCATCAGTCCGGTTCCACCAGCCACCGCCCAGAGCTTGGTAAAGTGCCGCCGTATCACCGAGGCGATTGGTTTGCGCCTGGATGAGGTTGATGACCGCAAGTTGATGGTTTTGCTCAGCGGCGAGCAGCGTCTGATAATTGACGTAACCGATTTCATATTGTTTGCGGGTGAGGATGACCGCAGTCAGCGCCGCTCGTTCCGATGTGTCAGCCGCCTTGAGTGCTTCAGCATCTGACTGAATGATATGCAGCGTATCGGCCACATTTTGCAAGGCAGTAATCACGGTGCTGCGATACTGTGCGCCAGCCTGGATCAATGCTTGTTGTGCGGCACGCGACTTGGCGCGCAAGGTTCCACCATCAAAAATCGTGTAGGCAACATCGGCAGCCAGATTGAAGAATCCCCCGCCGCTACGGAACATCCATTCCGGAGTTGATGCCATGCCGCCCACGGCAGCTGTTATGGCAAATTGCGGCATTGTGTTGGCGATGGCAACTCCTGACTGGGCGCTTGCAAAATGCAATTGCTCTTTGGCGGCACGTACGTCGGGGCGTTGCTCGACTATTTTGGATGGCAGACTGAGTGGAAGTTCCTGTGGCAAATGCAACGCAGAAAGCTCGAACTTCTCTTCCACATCTTCATTGGGCAAATTGCCAACCAGTGCACGAATCAGATCACGCGTTTGTTCCAACTGTTTGCGCAGCGGGATCACCGACTGTTCGGCAAATGCCAAAACGGATTCCTGTGCCGCCACTTCCATGCCGGACACATATCCGAGTTTGAGCTGGTTACGTAAGATGGACAGAGTTTCCTTGTTACTGTCGACGATTTTATCCATCGCAGCAAGCTGTGCACGAATGGATGCTTCCTGTATGGCAGCCGCGACCACATTGGAGGCCAAAGTGATATAAGTTGCTTCCAACTGCATTTTTTGCGCAGCTACCTGCGCCTGTGCAGATTCCACTTGCCTGCGGTTGAGGCCAAATACATCTGGAACGTAACCAACCGTTAGTTGTGCGACGTGGAAGTTGTAGTAGACAGGGCTTGCAGATCCGGTAGGAGCCTGGATGAGTTGTCCGTTACCCTGGATCCCTGGTGCGCTACTGCTCATGTTTCCGGCCAGCTTGTTTTTCGCTGCCGCATAGCTGGCACCCACAGTGGGATAGAAAAAACCCTCTTGTGCAACCGCCAACTCCTGCGTCTGACGCAAGGCAGCTTGTGCGGATTCTATGGTGGGATTGGCTTTGAACGCGCATTTGACCAGCGAGTTAATTTGCGGTGACTGAAATAGCGTCCACCAGTCAAACGGGATATCCGCTGTTGGGTTAAAACGTTGCGACTCTCCTGCCAGCGCAGGTGCTGACGGGGTTGCCTCAGGCTTCATGCCATTGGGTACATAGCCGTCAGCGGCAGGCGCAGCCGGACGCTTAAAATCAGGGCCCGCGGCACAGCCAGGCAAAAGTGCTGAAATGAGCAGGGCTGTTAAAGAAAATCGGTAGATTGACACAAAATATTTATAAGGGAAGTGCTGAACAAGTATCCGCATGAAGCATGTTAGCGCCAAATAGTAATGTCCCCTGTCTCCCAAATAGAAATGTCCCCTGAGTGAATAGACTCAGCGCCTGTTAAAACCAGAGGCGGGCATTTTGAAATGGACATCATGATGAGCCAAAAGGAAGCGAAACGGGCGCAG